>NZ_JBIBVN010000011.1:0-239778 GCF_043080425.1 Streptomyces sp. NPDC015032
CTGCGGGCCGAATACACAGGCCGCATCAACCGCATCGGCATGGGCTCGGTCTTCTGGTCCCGCTCCTACTTCGCGGGCTCGTGCGGCGGTGCACCGCTCACGGTGATCCGTCAGTACATCGAGCAGCAAAAACGTCCACTCTGACGCGCAGGTCAAGGCGGCCTCAAGATGCGTTTCCCTCCCCGGCCGAAGCCGGGGATACCCACGCAAGACCAGGGATGGCGTAAGGTACTCGGTCACATCCGGCGGCGGAACTAGGTCGCAAGGCGGAGGGGCGTCCTCGTCATGACGAAGCCAACCCGCCGCGCCTGGTCGTTTGCCAATCAATCCAGTCGCCGCAGGCCAACGCGAACAGAGCGACTGACTTCGCTGTCAAAGGACAGCGACGACCCCACCGGCTACCCTCGCAGCCCTCCAGGCCCGGGTCCTCACCCGGACCGCTCGGCGGGCGCCGGAGGCCCCGCACCAGGCCCGCTCGGCCGCCGAGCGCCTCGACCGCGCTCGCCCATGAATCGGCGGCGTGCCCCTTGGCGTTCGCACGGTCGGAGACGGCCTTGATCGCCTCCAGCTGGGATGTGTCCAGCCCCCTGTTGCGGGACGCGTGCAGCACGTGGTCGACGCCGGCGGTCATCATGGCGAGGTTGGCGCCCGCGCCGTTGTAGTCCTTCTTACCGATGTAGGCCGCTGTCCCGGCCACGATGGGCGGCAGGATGTCCACGATCGTCCGCAGGTACGGGGCGACGGCGGCGGGGGGATGTTCTCCGCCGCCGCCACGGCGAAGGCGTGGACCAGCCCCGCCACGCTGCCGTACTCGGGACCCGGGGCGCACAGGCCGCCTTCGGCTCGGACCGGGATGCAGCATTATGTGGGCGTGATCACTATTCATCTGAAATACGAGATTGACGCCGACAAGCTCGAGGACTTCGAGGAATACGGCCGCCGCTGGGTCGGGCTCGTCAATCGCTTCGGCGGGACGCATCACGGCTACTTCCTGCCGAGCGAGGGCGACAGCGACATCGCCTACGCCCTCTTCTCCTTTCCCAGTCTCGCCGCGTACGAGCAGTACCGCACGGACAGCATGTCCGACCCGGAGTGCCAGGATGCCTTCGAACTGGCTCGTAACACCCGCTGCATCAAGCGGTACGAGCGCCGCTTCCTCCGGCCGCTCGACGTCATGTCCTAGGCCAGGGGCCGGGCTTGATCGGCTGCCCCGAACGCCGGGACATGGACGTGCAGTTCTTCGACGCGATCGCCGTGGAGTTACGGTTGCGCGCTGCACCTCCCTGTCCGGACGTACGCGCCCGTCCCGCCTCACACCGTCGCGAACACGTCTTCCAGCTCCTGGAGCAGCTTGCGCTTGGGCCGGGCGCCCACCATCGACTTCACCGGTTCGCCGGAGTGGAACACGATCAGGGTCGGCGTCGCCAGCACCGCGTACCTGCTCGCGGTCCCGGGGCTGGTGTCGACGTCGATCTGGACGACCTTGATGCGCCCGGCCTCCTCCGCGGCGACGGCGCTGAGCACCGGGGCGAGCCGGCGGCACGGGCCGCACCAGTCGGCGGTGAACTGGACCAGGACGGGGAGGCCGGCCCCGAGCACCTCCCTGTCGAAAGTGGTGTCGGTGACCTCGGCCACGCCCTCTGCCGCATGAATCATCTGTCATCCTCCCAGTTCACAACGTGGTTCCGGGCCGCCCGGAAGTTCTGCCGCGGCCTCCAGCTCGGCTCTGGCGAGCTGCGCGCCCACCTGGGCGCGTACGGCCCGGAGCTGCTCGATGAGCGAGTCGAGCTCGCCGAGCTTGCGCCGGTAGACGGCGAGCGAGGCGGGGCAGGCGTCGCCGGCCGGGTGGCCGGCGCGCAGGCACTCGACGAACGGCCGGGTCTCCTCCAGTTCGAACCCGAAGTCCTGGAGGGTCCTGATCTGCTGGATCAGACGCAGATCGTCCTCGTCGTACGCGCGGTAGCCGTTTCCGGCCCGCCGCGCGGGCAGCAGCCCGCGTGACTCGTAGTACCGCAGAGTCCGCGTGGTCGTCCCGGCCCGCTCGGCCAGCTCCCCGATTCGCATGCCTTCGACGGTAAAGGTTGACGCGGACGTCACGGCAAGCACGAAGGCCGTCGCGGGAACTCCCGCGACGGCCCTTCCGCTGTGCTGGGCGTTCGGCGCCTAGGCCTTGGCCACCGCGGGCTCCTGGTCGCCGTCCCGCGGCTCCGGAACGCTGTCCGTGCCGGCGCCGTGGTCGGCGTCCTGGCTGAGCATCCCGTCGTTCCACGGAAGTGCGCCGGAGAGGACCTTGTCCACCCGCTCCTTGTCGATCTCCTTGGTCCAGGTCCCGACCAGGACCGTGGCCACCGCGTTGCCCGCGAAGTTCGTCATGGCGCGGGCCTCGCTCATGAAGCGGTCGATGCCGACGATGAGTCCGACGCCGTCGACCAGGCCGGGGCGGTGCGACTGGAGGCCGCCCGCGAGGGTGGCGAGGCCCGCACCGGTGACTCCGGCCGCACCCTTCGAGGCGACGATCATGAAGAGCAGGAGCGAGATCTGCTCGCTGGCGCTCAGCGGGTCGCCCATCGCGTTGGCGATGAAGAGCGAGGACATCGTGAGGTAGATCGCGGTGCCGTCGAGGTTGAAGGAGTAGCCGGTCGGCACGGTGATGCCGACGACGGGCCTGCTGACCCCGAGGTGCTCCATCTTGGCGATGAGCCGGGGCAGCGCGGACTCCGAGGACGAGGTGGAGAGGATCAGCAGGAATTCGCGGCCCAGGTACTTCAGCAGGGACACCAGACTCACTCCGGCGACCAGCCGCAGGATCGTGCCGAGCACGACGAAGACGAAGATCGCGCAGGTGAGATAGAAGCCGATCATGATGATCGCGAGGGACTTCAGGGCATCGATTCCGGTCTCGCCGACCACCGCCGCCATCGCGCCGAACGCGCCGACCGGCGCGGCCCACATGATCATGGCGAGGATCCGGAAGACGAGGCGCTGAATGTGCCCGATGCCGCGCAGGACCGGTTCGCCGGCCGAGCCCATGGCCTGGAGCGCGAAGCCCGCGAGCAGGGCGATGAGCAGCGTCTGCAGCACCTCGCCCTCGGTGAAGGCGGAGACCATCGTCGTCGGGATGATGCCGAGCAGGAAGTCCACGGTGGACTCACTGGCACCCGCCGCCTGCTTCTCCCCCGCGGCGCGCGCCGCTTCGGTGATGTGGAGGCCCTGGCCGGGCTCCAGGAAGTTGCCGACGAGCAGACCGATGGCGAGCGCGACGGTCGACATCACCAGGAAGTAGCCGAGGGCGAGGCCGCCGACCGCGCCGACCTTGGCTGCCTTGCGCACCGATCCGACGCCCAGCACGATCGTGCAGAAGATGATGGGCGAGATCATCATCTTGATGAGGTTCACGAAGCCGGTGCCGATCGGCTTGAGTTCGACGGCGACGTCCGGGGCCGCGAAGCCCACGAGGATGCCGAGGCCCACGGCCGCGATCACGGCGAGATACAGATAGTGCGTACGGTCCCGCTTGGCGGCTGCCACTCCCACGGGGGTTCTCCTCGGTCGTCCGGGTCGCTCCCCCGTCCCTGGGGGGCTTGGCGACTATCCCGCCCCCTTGTGATGCCGGTCACGGTTACGTGCATTTCGTTCATATGTTTTCGGCCAGGCAGACTGTTGCC
The DNA here is from genome assembly GCF_043080425.1 of Streptomyces sp. NPDC015032. Lineage (NCBI taxonomy): Bacteria > Bacillati > Actinomycetota > Actinomycetes > Kitasatosporales > Streptomycetaceae > Streptomyces > Streptomyces sp. NPDC015032. The sequence continues at coordinate 3,666 of NZ_JBIBVN010000011.1, forward strand.
ATGCGTCTGCCCCGTCCCCGTACCCGCCCGCGCAGCCTGGCCGGCCAGCTCTTCGCCATGCAGGTGGTGCTGGTCGCGGCCGTGGTGGCGGGGTGCGCCTTCTTCGCCTACGCCTCCGGCCGCGAGCAGGCGAAGGAGACCGCGGCCCGGCAGGTCACCGCGGCGGCGCTGGCGATCGCCGGCTCGCCGTCCGTACGGGAGGCGATCCGCACCCCGGATCCGTCCGCGGTGCTCCAGCCCTACGCGGAGAAGGTCCGCAAGGACACCGGGATCACCTTCGTCACGATCATGTCCCCGGACCGGGTCCGCTGGACACATCCGGACTCCGGCCGGATCGGGGAGAAGTTCCTCGGGCACACCGCGCAGGCGCTGCGCGGCGAGACGTTCTCGGAGACGTACACCGGCACCCTCGGACCCTCGATCCGGGTCGTCACCCCGGTCCGGGACGGCGGCAGGATCACCGGTCTGGTCAGCGCGGGCATCACGGTCGAGCGGGTCTCCTCGCAGGTGCGGGAGCAGTTGGGGGCGCTGGGGCTGGCGGCGGGCGGGGCGCTGGCGCTCGGCGGGATCGGTACGTATGTGATCAACGCCCGGCTCCGGCGGCACACGCACGGCATGAACGCCGCCGAGCTGAGCCGGATGCACGACTACCACCAGGCCACGCTGTACGCGGTGCGCGAGGGGTTGCTGATGCTCGACGGGCGGCGCAGGATCGCGCTGATCAACGACGCGGGCCGGGAGCTGCTCGGTCTCGGTCCGAAAGCGGTCGGGCGCAGGGTCGCCGACCTCGATCTGCCGGCGCCGCTGACCGGTGCGCTGCTCGCCTCCGAGGAACGGGTCGACGAGCTGCACCTGACGGCCGACCGGGTGATCGTGGTCAACACCCGCCCGGTGGTGGGCGGGGAGCAGCGCGGTACGGTCGTGACGCTGCGGGATCACACCGAACTCCAGGCGCTTTCCGGTGAGTTGGACTCCGAGCGGGGATTCACCCAGGCCTTGCGCTCGCAGGCGCACGAGGCGGCGAACCGGCTGCACACCGTCGTTTCGCTGATCGAACTGGGCCGGGCCGAGGAGGCGGTCGGTTTCGCCACCGCCGAACTGGAGCTGGCCCAGGCCCTCACCGACCGGGTGGTGGACGCCGTCGCCGAACCGGTGCTGGCGGCACTGCTGTTGGGCAAGGCGGCGCAGGCGAACGAGCGCGGGGTGGAGCTGATGCTCGCGGACGACAGTCTGATCGACGACGGTGCCCTGCCCACGACGCTGCCGCACCGGGAGCTGGTGACGATCCTCGGCAACCTGATCGACAACGCGGTGGACGCGGCGTCGGAGGCGGCGACCGGGGGGCCGGATCCGGCGACCGGTGCGGCCGGCCCGTCCGGTCCCGCGGCCGTGCCCGCCCAGCGGGCAGCGGAGCCGGGCCGGGCCGCCCGCGCCCGGGTCACCGTCACCGCGCTCGCCGGGGAGGACGAGCTGCTGCTGCGGGTCGCCGACTCCGGCGCCGGGATCGATCCGGACGACGCCGCCGAGGTGTTCGGCCGCGGCTGGTCGACGCACGGCGCGGGCCGGGGAATCGGACTGGCCCTCGTACAGCAGGCGGTGCACCGCAACGGCGGGACGGTGACACTGGACCGCGGCCCGGACGGCGGTGCGGAGTTCACGGTGCGGCTGCCGCTGACCACCGGCCGCAGCACGACGCGCACCACGAAGGAGAGCACCGCGTGATCCAGGTACTGGTCGTCGAGGACGACCCCGTAGCCGCGGACGCCCATCGGCTGTACGTGGGCCGGGTCCCCGGATTCACGGTGGCGGCGGTCGCGCACTCGCGCGCGGAGGCGGTGCGGGCGCTCGACCGTGCACCGGTCGATCTGCTGCTCCTGGATCTGTATCTGCCGGACGGGCACGGCCTGCAGCTGCTGCGCTCGCTGCGCGCGGCCGGTCACTCGGCGGACGTCATCGCGGTGACATCGGCGCGCGACCTGGCGGTGGTCCGGGAGGGGGTGTCGCTCGGTGTCGTCCAGTACGTGCTGAAGCCGTTCACCTTCGCCACCCTGCGCGAACGGCTCGTTCGTTACGCCGAGTTCCGCGCGGCGGCCGGTGAGGCGAGCGGTCAGGACGAGGTGGACCGGGCGCTCGGCGCACTGCGCGCACCGCAGCCGACCCGGCTGCCGAAGGGGCTGAGCGGTCCCACGCTGGAGGCCGTCACCCGCGCGCTGCGGGCCGCCCCGGACGGGATCACGGCAGGCGGGACCGGGTCGGAGCTGGGCATCTCGCGGATCACCGCGCGCCGCTACCTGGAACATCTGGTGACGGTGGGACGCGCGGTGCGCAGTCCGCAGTACGGCCAGATCGGGCGTCCGGAGCTGCGCTACCGTTGGGTGCCCCAGGTGCACTGACCCGTACGGCACCGGGAGCCGCCGCACCGGGACACACAACACCGGGACGTACGGCGCCGGAACCACCGCACGAGGGCCTCTCGTTTGGATCACGCCGGGCTCGCGGGGCCTGGCACGCACGCTCGCCGCGTTGTCGTCACTCGCCAGGGCTCCGCCCTGACTCCCTCCTCCGCCTTGCGATCGCACGCACCAGACCCCGCTCCCTGATCCGGCCTGATCCAAACGAAAGGCCCTAGGACGTTCCTACGAGCCGTGATATCGGTCGAACACACCGTAGTAACACCGCGTGTTGACTTCTACGGTGGGGCCGTGCACCCCTCCCCGCCGTTCAACGCCCCCGCAGCGCGCCGTCTCCGTGAGGCCCTGGGGATGCTTCCCGGCCATGTTGCGTACGGTCTCGCGGCGCAGTACGGACTCCGTATCGGCACCGAGACGGTGGTCGCCTGGGAGCGCGGGCTCGCCGTCCCGACCGAGTACGAACTCACCGCGCTGGCCGGAGTGTTGTGGTGCTCGCCGGGTGAGCTGCTCACCGCCGCGCGCACCCTGCGCGAGCACCGGGTGGCCCGGGAGCTGGCCGTGGAGGAGCTGGCACGGCTGCTGGGGTTGACCGCCTCGGCGTATCGGCGGATGGAGGAGGCGGGGCGCTGGCGCGGCAACGAGCGTCAGTCCGCGGTGCTCAGCGAGGTGCTGGGACTGACCGCCGCCGGGTTCGTGGCGGTGTCCGGGCGGGAGGAGGAGCTGGCGGAGCTGTTGCGCGGTGCGGTGACGACGCGCCGGCAGGCCCACGTCCGGCCGGTGGCCAGGCTGGTACCGCTGGAGCGGGGATTTCTGCAGGACGTACTGGAACAGTTGCACGCCGACTACCAGGCGCTGATGGTGTCGACGCCGAGCTGGAGCAGCACGGGTGCGGAACGGGCCGGGTCGACGGCTGACGCGGGGCGGGCGTTCCTGGCGGAGATCGTGGAGCGGTTCTGGCAGACGGCGGGGGTGCGGGGGACCAGCGTCTGAGCCGTCCGGCTTCCGGTGGCCGCGCGTCTGTGCCACCGGGTCGAAGAAGAAGAGGCTCCCCCTGCGCCCTCCCCTGAATCGAGCGCCCGGACAGAGTGGGGACATGTCCCGGACAGGGGCGAGCCCTGTTGATCCGCGCCGCCGGCTCAAGGGTGGAATCCGGCACCCGGCCGGTCCGGCCCGGCCTCCGGAAAGGCCCTGGGAGCCGGGAGGAACGGCCTGCGGCCCCGACCGTCCACGGGGGGACGGTCGGGGCCGCAGGCCGTGTCCCGTGAGGTTTCCGTGACGCCGCGGCGCGTGTCCGGGTTCAGAAGACCGACTCGGCCTCGTCCATCCGGTCGGCCGGGACCGTCTTGAGCTGGGTGATGGCGTCGGCGAGCGGCACCATCTTGATGTCGTTGCCGCGCAGAGCCGTCATCCGGCCGAAGTCGCCCCGGTGTGCGGCCTCCACCGCGTGCCAGCCGAAGCGGGTGGCGAGCACCCGGTCGTACGCGGTCGGTGTGCCGCCGCGCTGCACGTGGCCGAGAATGACCGGCCGGGCCTCCTTGCCGAGCCGGGTCTCCAGCTCGATGGCCAGCCGGTTGCCGATGCCCTGGAAGCGCTCGTGACCGTACTGGTCGATCTCGCCCTTGGCGTACGGCATGGACCCCTCGGCCGGGTGCGCGCCCTCGGCGACGCAGATGACCGCGAACTTCTTGCCGCGTGCGAAGCGCTCCTCGACCATCTTGACCAGGTCCTCGACCTGGAAACGGCGCTCGGGGAGGCAGATGCCGTGCGCGCCGCCCGCCATTCCGGACTCCAGCGCGATCCAGCCCGCGTGGCGTCCCATCACCTCGACGACCATGACCCGCTGGTGCGATTCGGCGGTGGTCTTGAGACGGTCTATGGCGTCGGTGGCGACGCCCACCGCGGTGTCGAAGCCGAAGGTGCGGTCGGTGGCGGAGATGTCGTTGTCGATCGTCTTGGGTACGCCGACGACGGGCATTCCGGCGTCCGACAGCATCCGCGCGGCGGTGAGGGTGCCTTCGCCGCCGATCGGGATGAGGGCGTCCATGCCGTAGCGGCGGCTGAGCTCGGCACAGTTCTCGGCGGCCTCGCGCAGCCGGTCGCGCTCCAGCCGGGCCGAACCGAGGATGGTGCCGCCGCGGGCGAGGATGCCGCTGACCGCGTTGAGGTCGAGGGGCCGGAAGTGGCCGTCGAGGAGTCCCTTGAAACCGTCCTCGAAGCCGATGACTTCGTCGCCGTGACCCACCACGGCCCGGTGCACGACCGACCGGATCACTGCGTTCAGGCCCGGACAGTCGCCGCCTGCGGTGAGAACTCCGATGCGCATCGTGCTGTATCTCCTGCTCGCTGGTGCCGTGCATTTCGGGGGTGGCTACGGAATCCCCCGTACGAGTCCCCCGTACTGTGAGCCACGTCGATTGTCCCACGTCTGGTCTGGACCTCGCGCTCCCCCGCCGCTCCGGGGATGCCCGCCCGGGTCTTCCGCCGGACGCGGCACGGCGTCCGGCGAGGCCCGGGACGGGCCGTACGGGCCCCGGCGCGGGGGCTCACGCCCGGCGGGCGGCGTCCAGGACCCCGCGAGTATCGTCAACATGGCAATACCATCCCAAACCGCAGAACTGGACGGGAGAGCACGCGTGACGCGCAGCGTGTACGTGACCGGAATCGACCGGGGAGACGGCCGTCAGGTCGTCGATCTGGGAGTCATGGAGCTCCTGACGCGTCAGGTGGACCGGGTCGGGGTGTTCCGGCCGCTCGTCCACGACGGACCCGACCGGCTCTTCGAGCTCCTGCGGGCGCGCTACCGCCTCCCCCAGGACCCCGCGTCGGCCTACGGCCTGGACTACCACGAGGCGTCCGCGCTCCAGGCGGAGCAGGGCACCGACGAACTGGTCTCCCGGCTCGTGGACAGCTTCCATCAGGTGGCCCAGGACTACGAGGTCGTGCTGGTGCTCGGCACCGACTTCGCCGCCACCCAGCTCCCCGACGAGCTGGCGCTCAACGCCCGCCTCGCCAATGAATTCGGCGCCTCGGTGATCGCGGTGGTCGGCGGGAAGGGCCAGACCGCGGAGTCCGTGCGGGCCGAGACCCGCAATGCCTACCGGGCGTACACCGGTCTGGGCTGCGATGTCCTCGCGATGATCGTCAACCGGGTGGCGGCCGAGGACCGCGATGCCATCGCGGAGCGGCTGACGGCCCAGCTGCCCGTCCTCTGCTCGGTGCTGCCGGACGACGCGGCGCTCTCCGCGCCGACCGTCGCCCAGATCACCGCGGCGCTCGGCGGCACGGTGCTGCTCGGCGACGACTCCGGGCTGGCCAGGGACGCGCTGGACTTCGTCTTCGGCGGCGCGATGCTGCCGACCATGCTGAAGGCGCTGACGCCGGGCTGTCTGGTGGTCACACCCGGGGACCGGGCGGATCTGGTGGTCGGTTCGCTCGCCGCGCACAGCGCCGGGACTCCGCCCATCGCCGGTGTGCTGCTGACCCTGGACGAGCGTCCCGGCGAGGAGATACTCAGGCTGGCCGCGCGGCTCGCACCGGGGACCCCGGTCGTCTCGGTGGCCGGCGGCTCGTTTCCCACCGCGGGTCAGCTCTTCGCGCTGGAAGGCAAGTTGAACGCGGCGACGCCCCGCAAGGCGGAGACCGCACTGGGCCTCTTCGAGCGCCATGTGGACACCGCCGCGCTGCTGGACCGGGTCTCGGTGGCCCGCAGCAGCCGCGTCACCCCGATGATGTTCGAGCACGAGCTGCTGGAGCAGGCCCGCGCCGACCGGCGCCGCGTCGTCCTGCCCGAGGGCGCCGAGGAACGGGTGCTGCGCGCCGCCGACGTGCTGCTGCGCCGCGACGTCTGCGAGCTGACCCTTCTCGGCGACGCCGATGTCATCCGCAAGAAGGCCGCGGACCTGGGCATCGATCTCGCCGGTACACAGCTCATCGACCCGCAGACCTCCGAGCTGCGCCAGGGCTTCGCCGAGCGGTACGCGCAGCTGCGCGCGCACCGCGGGGTCACGGTGGAGCTGGCGTACGACGTGATCGCGGACGTCAACTACTTCGGCACGATGATGGTCCAGGAGGGGCTCGCGGACGGCATGGTCTCCGGGGCGGTGCACTCCACCGCCGCGACGATCCGTCCGGCGTTCGAGATCATAAAGACGAAAAAGGCCGGGCGCAGCTCGTCGGACGGGATGGCGGCGGGCGGGGGGAGGACCGAGCCGGACGCCTCGATCGTCTCCTCCGTCTTCTTCATGTGCCTCGCCGACAAGGTCCTGGTGTACGGCGACTGCGCCGTCAATCCGGACCCGGACGCGGCGCAGCTCGCGGACATCGCGGTGCAGTCGGCCGCCACCGCCGCCCGCTTCGGTGTGGAGCCGCGGATCGCGATGCTGTCGTACTCGACGGGCACCTCCGGATCGGGCGCCGACGTCGACAAGGTGCGCGAGGCGACGGACCGGGTCCGCGCGAGCAGGCCGGACCTCAGGATCGAGGGACCCATCCAGTACGACGCCGCGGTGGAGCCGAGTGTCGCCGCGACGAAGCTGCCCGGCTCCGAGGTGGCGGGACAGGCGACGGTGCTGATCTTCCCGGACCTGAACACCGGCAACAACACCTACAAGGCCGTGCAGCGCTCGGCGGGCGCGGTGGCCGTCGGACCGGTGCTCCAGGGGCTGCGGAAGCCCGTCAATGATCTGTCCCGGGGCGCACTCGTCCAGGACATCGTCAATACCGTGGCCATTACGGCGATCCAGGCACAGAGCGAGGAGTGAACGGATGACCACCCCGACCGCACAGGGCCCTTCCACGACGGGTGCGAACCGCGTGCTGGTCCTCAACTCCGGCTCCTCCTCGGTGAAGTACCAGCTGCTGGACATGAGCGACCGCTCCCGGCTCGCGGTCGGCCTGGTCGAGCGGATCGGCGAGGAGACCTCCCGCCTGGTGCACACCCCGCTGGTCGGCAAAGGCGACGGGCGTCGCGAGCGCACCGGCCCGATCGCCGACCACGCGGCCGCGCTGAAGGCGGCGGCGGAGGAGCTGGCGGCCGACGGACTGGGCCTGGACTCCCCCGCGCTGGCGGCGATCGGCCACCGGGTGGTGCACGGCGGACTGCGGTTCACCGAACCGACCGTGATCACCGACGAGGTGCTGGAGGAGATCGAGCGCCTGGTTCCGGTGGCCCCGCTGCACAACCCGGCGAACCTCACCGGCATCCGCACGGCGCGGGCGCTCCGTCCGGACCTCCCGCAGGTGGCGGTCTTCGACACGGCGTTCCACACGACGATGCCGGAGTACGCGGCGCGGTACGCGATCGATGTGGAGACGGCCGACGCGCACCGCATCCGGCGCTACGGATTCCACGGCACCTCGCACGCGTACGTCTCCCGCAAGGCCGCCGAGCTGCTGGGGCGCACCCCCGAGGAGGTCAATGTCATCGTGCTGCACCTGGGCAACGGCGCCTCGGCGTCGGCGGTGGCCGCCGGCCGGTGCGTGGAGACCTCGATGGGGCTGACCCCGCTGGAGGGGCTGGTGATGGGTACGCGCTCCGGAGACATCGATCCGGCCGTCACCTTCCACCTGGAGCGGGTCGCCGGGATGTCGACGGACGAGATCGACGAGCTGCTCAACAAGAAGAGCGGTCTGGTCGGGCTCTGCGGCGACAACGACATGCGGGAGATCCGGCGCCGGGTCGACGAGGGCGACGAACAGGCGGCGCTGGCGTTCGACATCTATGTGCACCGGCTGAAGAAGTACATCGGCGCCTATTCGGCGGTCCTCGGGCGGGTGGATGCCGTGGTCTTCACGGCGGGGGTCGGGGAGAACTCGGCGCCGGTACGGGAGGCTGCGATCGCCGGGCTCGAAGGGCTCGGCCTGACGGTGGACGCGGATCTGAACGCCGTACGGTCCGACGCGCCGCGGCTGATCTCGCCGGACCACGCACGGGTCGCGGTCGCCGTGGTGCCGACGGACGAGGAGCTGGAGATCGCCGTCCAGACCTTCGCACTCATCGGACAGGCCCACAACTGAGCACCCCCGCGCCCCTTTGTACCTTCCACCAGACGGAATATTCCGTAGCGAAACAAACCGATAGGATCCGCCTCATGCGCCGTTCCAAAATCGTCTGCACCCTCGGTCCCGCCGTCGACTCCCATGAGCAGCTCGTCGCTCTGATCGAGGCCGGCATGAGCGTGGCCCGCTTCAACTTCAGTCACGGCAGCCACGAGGAGCACCAGGGTCGTTACGACCGGGTCCGCAAGGCCGCTGCCGAGACCGGTCGTGCGGTCGGCGTGCTCGCCGACCTCCAGGGCCCGAAGATCCGCCTGGCGAAGTTCGCCGAGGGCCCCGTCGAGCTGGTCCGCGGGGACGAGTTCACCATCACCTCGGAGGACGTTCCCGGCGACCGGTCGATCTGCGGCACGACCTACAAGGGTCTGCCCGGCGACGTCGTCAAGGGCGACCCGATCCTGATCAACGACGGCAACGTCGAGCTGAAGGTCGTCGCGGTCGAGGGCCCCCGGGTGAGGACCATCGTCATCGAGGGCGGCGTCATCTCCGACCACAAGGGCATCAACCTGCCCGGCGCGGCGGTCAACGTCCCGGCGCTGTCCGAGAAGGATGTCGAGGACCTGCGGTTCGCCCTGCGGATGGGCTGCGACCTGGTGGCGCTCTCCTTCGTGCGGGACGCCAACGACATCAAGGACGTCCACAAGGTGATGGACGAGGAGGGCCGCCGGGTCCCCGTCATCGCCAAGGTCGAGAAGCCGCAGGCCGTCGAGCATATGGAGGGCGTCGTCATGGCGTTCGACGGTGTGATGGTCGCCCGTGGCGACCTCGCCGTCGAGTACCCCCTGGAGAAGGTCCCGATGGTGCAGAAGCGCCTGGTGGAGCTCTGCCGCCGGAACGCCAAGCCGGTGATCGTGGCGACCCAGATGATGGAGTCGATGATCACCAACTCGCGGCCGACCCGCGCCGAGGCGTCCGATGTCGCCAACGCGATCCTGGACGGCGCGGACGCGGTCATGCTGTCCGCCGAGTCCAGCGTGGGCGCGTACCCGATCGAGACGGTCAAGACGATGTCGAAGATCGTCGTCGCGGCCGAGCAGGAGCTGCTCTCCAAGGGCCTCCAGCCGCTGGTCCCGGGCAAGAAGCCCCGCACCCAGGGCGGTTCGGTGGCCCGCGCCGCCTGCGAGATCGCGGACTTCCTGAACGGCAAGGCGCTGGTTGCCTTCACCAAGTCCGGCGACACGGCCCGCCGCCTCTCCCGCTACCGCGCGGCGCAGCCCATCCTGGCCTTCACCACGGACGAGTCGACGCGCAACCAACTCGCCCTGAGCTGGGGCGTCGAGGCCCATGTCGTACCGCACGTGGACAACACGGACGCGATGGTCGACCTGGTCGACGCGGAGCTTCTGAAGCTGGACCGCTACAACGAGGGCGACACCATGGTCATCACGGCCGGCTCGCCCCCCGGCATCCCCGGCACGACGAACATGGTGCGGGTGCACCACGTGGGAGGCGGGGCGCGCGACTGACGCGTCCGGCGCCCATAAGGCCGTGGGCCGCACTCCGGAAGGAGTGCGGCCCACGGCCTTTGCGCGGCTCCCGGACGGGAGGCCGACCCTAACTGTTGTCGCCGGTGAAGTAGTTGTGCAGACCGGGAACCGTGAGCGTGCCGCCGAACTGGCCGGCCTGGGTCACCTTGACCTTGGTGAAGAAGGCGAAGGGGACATTCAGCGGCGGCGGGGTCTTCGGGCTGAAGGTGACCGGGATGAGGCCGAAGAGATTGCCCTTCAGCTCCTCCGTGTACATCGTCACCGTGCCGTTGCGGATGGTGGACGTGGAGCCCTTGCGCGCCTGGACGTGGGCCGTGGTGCCGTTCGGGCCGACGGTCAGCTGGTGGAGGTCCTTGATGTCGATGGAGCTCGCGGTGAACTTCAGCACCTTCTTGACGGTGCCGTCGTACGTCTTCACCTCGACGATGCCTTTGTAGTCGAGCCCGTTGAGGGTGAGCAGCGAGCTGTCCAGGATCCACGGGTCCGTCGGGAGCAGCGGCACGCCCGTTTCCAGGTCGGCCGCGGCGAGCGCCTCGGGGTCGGCGGTCGGACACGGGAAGCGCTCCTTGGCACCGTCCGGGATGTCCTCGTCCTTCTTGGCGTCGAGCCCCTTGGCGCTGTCGTCGAGCTCCTTGACCGGCCGGCCGGTCTTGTCCGCGGCGTCGCGGATGGCGGCGGCGGTCTCGTCGGCCGTCTCCTTCGCGGCGTCCGGGGCCTTCTCCACCGGCTTCCGCGCGGGCTTGCCGGCATCGCTCTCCGACGGCTCCGGAGACACGGTGGTGGCGCTCGGGGACGGGCTCGCCGTCTCCTTGTCCGGTCCGTCGAAGAGGTCCTTGAGCGCGTCGCCGAGGCCCAGCGGGTCGAGCGGGTTCCTCGACTCCGTGGGAGTGGGCGAGGTGCTCGGCGAGGCGGCGGGCGCGTCGGCGGCCTTCGCCTCCGGCTTCGCGGCATCGCTCGCGGACGGGGTCGCCGAGGGCTTCGGGGTCGCCGCGTCGCCCTTGTCACCGGCATCGGTGGCGGAGGACGACGGGGGCGCGGACGGGGACGGCGACTTCGTCTCCGACGCGGACGGGGACGGGGATTCGCCCGGCTCGTCGGAGCGGGTCACGCAGGGGCCGGGCGCGAAGGGGATGTCCGTGCTGTCGTCGGCCAGCGCGAGCTTGGGGGTGAGCCCCATGCCCACGAAGACGGCCGTCGGCATCGCGGCGAGCGCGAAGGCCTTGCCCGCGGGTATGTGCAGCTTCGTCAGAAACGACTTCCTGGGGGCCGCGTGGCGCGGTCCGCTTCTCGTCCGGAGGTCCTCCCCGGCCGAGTTCAGCTGCGTCTCGTCACCCCGCACGATGCCTCCCGCCGTCGACCTCAACTGTCGTGTCGTGCTCCTCCGGCTGCTGCTGGGGCACCGTCGCCGCGCTGTGGAACTCGGGTCCGGGCTCCCGCGTCCCGAAACCGGCGTCCTCGGACGTCCGGCCTTCCGCACCGGCGCCCCCGGTGTCGGGCTTCGGCTCGCCCGGGGCCCAGGAGATGGAGAGCGCTCCACCGAGCAGGGCGAACAGGAAGCCGATCAGGAAGCCGCCGATGTTGGCGACCGGTATGGAGATCAGTGCCAGCAGGATCGCGGCAACTCCGGCGAACACTCTCACGATGTGGTGGAACCACATCGTGAGGCCCAGCGTGATCAGCAGGACCCCGATGATCAGCGATCCGGCACCGGCGGTCGTGGACATCGCCAGCGTGATGTTGCCGAGGTGCATGTTGGCGTACGGGAAGTACGCGATGGGTAGACCACCCACCATGGTGAACAGGCCCGCCCAGAACGGCCGGTCACCCCGCCAGGTGCGGAATCCCCGCCGGAAGGCGCGGAGGTGGTGCTCGTTCTGCCCTGTGGACTCGGGGCTCATGGAAAACAGCTCCCTGGAACCGGTACTGCTGTGAGAAGAGAAGGGGCGGGCGGCCGGAGGTCCGTGGCGGGCACCCCGGCCACCCTGGGCGAGTGCCCTAGTAGCAGGACTTGTCGCCGGACTTCAGCCGCAAGCTCAGGTTGCTGAGCTTGAAGGTGCCGGCGGTGGTCGCCCACGCCGTCTGACGCACGTTGGTCAGCTTGGCTTCCTCGGAGCGCTGGGCGAAGCCGTTCGGGTTCGCCTGGGTGTGCGGCTGGATGCCTATCGACTTGGGGTTGTTCGGGTCCTTGAGGGAACCCGCGGCAACACCGATGTCGATGTTCTTGAACGAGGCGTCCGCGTCGAGCTCGGCGACGTCCAGGTACAGGTTGGTCGCCCTGACCGGCCTGTCCGAGTCCGTACCCGCCTTCAGTACCAGCGTGACGGTGCCGAGACCGAACGGAAGGTTCGGAGTGACCACCGACTGGCACATGTTGGTGATCTTGGCGTCGCTGAAGCCGGACACGGCCACGGCGTGCGCCCCGTTCTTGCCCTCGGGGTCGGTGCCGGTGGCCACACTGCCGTACTGCACGAAGTTGTGGCCGACGAGACTGTCCGCACTGACCTTGAAGCTCTGACCGGACACGCTGAACGAAGCCGCGAGCGCACCCTGCGCCAGGCCGACGCCCACCGCTGCGGTCGCCACCACGCTCGGCACCATGACGAGAGCGAAACGCTTCCATCTGGTGCCACCACGAACCTGGGAACTCATAATCTTTTTCCTCCTTCTCGGACGTACATCTCCGGTCCGGGCCTGGGCCCGTCCTGGGATGGGAGAAGTGCTACGTCCTCGGAAAGGAGAGCGCCCGCGCACGGAGGCAGGAACCGCGTCCGAATCACCGGCGATCACCCCCGAGCGACAACCACTGGCCACGCATGCGCGCAACCTGTTCGGACAGGCCCTGCCGGACGGCAGGAACCCCCCTGTCCGGAATCGGCGCCACTACCGCCGACCCACTCGGTGGGGACCCAACAGGGCCGCCGCACCGACTGGCAGCCGGGCTGGCGTTATTGGACCGAGCGTGGCCGATCGTGGTGCATTCCCGCCTGCGGCACAAGGGGGTTCGTTACTCGCTAGTAACGGCCCGATAACCAACACGCGACCGGGTGATACCACCCGGCCACACAGGGTGGCGCCGACCGGAAGGACGAAAGGGGGAATCGATGCCCTTATAGGGACAGATCCCGAGGGGTGATTTACTGCGAGTAACAGGCCGTTCTTTTATCAAGATTTGGTAAAGCGAAGCCGTCTCTTATCGCCCTGATCGCGAAAACGGCCGTGGCATCCCAGGGGTGCCACGGCCGCGTTGTCACATCAGAACAAGACTCGCGCCAGCGCCGTACGCGCGGCGACGACCCGCGGATCGTCGGGGCCGATCACCTCGAACAGCTCCAGCAGTCGCACCCGCGCCGCGTCCCGGTCGTCACCGAAGGTCCGGCGCACCGTCTCGACGAGCCGTCCGAAGGCGTCCTCGACATGACCGCCGACGAGATCCAGATCGGCGGCCGCGAGCTGCGCCGTGACGTCGGCCGGCTTCTCCGCGGCCTCGTTGCGCACGTGCTGCGGGTTCAACTCCTTGACCCGGCCGAGCAGTTCGGCCTGGGCGAGACCGAGCTTGGCCTCGGTGTTGGCCGGGTCGTCGGCGAGGACGTTCTTGTACGCCTGGACGGCGGCGGGGAAGTCATTGGCGTCCAGCGCCTGCACGGCCGCTTCGAGCAGGGCGTCGTACGGCCCGGCGGGCACCTCGGCCGGCGCCTGGTCGGCTCCCTCGGCGGCGGCGTCCTGGTCGACCGCGATCCCGGTGAGACCGAACCGCTCCTCACCGACCTGGATCAGCTGATCCAGCGTCTGCCGGATCTGGGCCTCGGGGGCCGCGCCCTGGAAGAGCGGGAGGGCCTGCCCGGCGACGACGGCGAAAACCGCCGGGATGCCCTGGATACCGAACTGCTGCATCAGCATCTGGTTGGCGTCGACATCGACCTTGGCCAGCACGAAGCGGCCGTTGTACTCGTGGGCCAGGCGCTCCAGCAGCGGTCCCAGCTGCTTGCACGGCTCGCACCACTCGGCCCAGAAGTCGATGACGACCGGGACCTCGGTGGAGCGCTGCAGGACATCGCTCTCGAAGCCCGCCTCATCGACATCGATCACCAGGGCGGACGGCGGCACGGCACCGCCGCCTCCCTGCCGGGCGGCCTCGGCACGGGCCTGCTCCGCCTTCACCTTGGCCTCGCCGGCCGCCTTCACCGCGGCGAGGTCGACGACGCCGCTCATGGACATGTTCCTAGGCTGCATGCGTACATCCTCCCCCCTCCGCGCACCGATACGGAAAGCGATACGGGAACCGCACCCGTCCGCAGCCCCCGCCGGCATGCGGGGTGCACGGACGGACGCGGCCCGAGGGCCCCTGAATGGCCCGTTTCGGCGCCGGGTCCCCACCCGGTGCCTGTGGCTGTCGTTCGGTCGTGGCGTCACGACGGCAGAATCGTCGTCGTTACGCTACGACCCGTAGCGTAACTGTCCGGCACCCTTCGCGCACACGTGCGGTCGGTGATCTGTCTCACGGCGAACGGGACCGGTCGGCCCTACTTACTGACCGGTATGGTCACGGCATGCCGAGCCACAGCCGCCCCGAACCCCCTAGAACGGGACGTCCACGCAGTGTCGCGGCCGACGAGGCGATCCTGGAGGCGACCAGGGCCTCCCTGGTCGACCTCGGCTGGTCGAAGCTGACGATGGGTGATGTGGCGAGCCGGGCGGGGGTCGCCAAGACGACCCTGTACCGGCGCTGGGCGGGCAAGAACGAGCTGGTCGTGGATGCCGTCGCGGTCCTCTTCGACGAGCTGGAACTGCCCGATCTGGGCAGTCTGTCGGCCGATGTGCAGGCGGTGGTGCTGCAGTTCGCCGCGCTGCTGGAACGGCCGGAGACCCGGACGGCACTGATGGCGGTGGTCGCGGAGTCGACGCGCGACGAGGCGCTGCGGACCCGGATCCGCGACTCGATCGTGGACCGGCAGAAGCGGCTGGTGCTCCAGGGGCGCCGACGGGCCCAGGAGCGCGGGGAGCTGCCCGTGGAACAGGACGCGGCGATGGCGGCGACGACCGCCGATCTGATCTTCGACGTGATCGCCGGCGCCGTCGTGCACCGGACCCTGGTGAGCGCCGAGCGCGTCGACGCGGACTGGGCCCGGCGCTTCACCGTGCTGCTGCTGGCGGGGCTGGGGGCGGCGGCCTCCGCGTAGCGGCCCCGTGGCGGCCTTCCGCGAGGGGACCGGCCACCGCCGCCGACCCCCCGTCAGAAGCCGGGCGGCTCCGTGTAGGTGCCCCACTCGTCGCGCAGGACCCCGCAGATCTCACCGAGCGTCGCCTCGGCCCGTACCGCGTCGAGCATCGGGCCGATCATGTTGGAGCCGTCGCGGGCGGCGGCGAGCATCGCGTCCAGGGCCGACTTCACCCCGGCGTCGTCGCGGGCGTCCTTGCGGCCGCCGAGCACCCGGACCTGCTCGCGCTCGACCTCGTGGCTGACCCGCAGGATCTCCAGGTCGCCGGTGACCGAGCCGTGGTGGACGTTGACGCCGACGACGCGCTTGTCCCCCTTCTCCAGCGACTGCTGGTACCGGAAGGCGGATTCGGCGATCTCGCCGGTGAACCAGCCGTCCTCGATGCCGCGCAGGATGCCGGAGGTGATGGGCCCGACGGGGTGCTGCCCGTCCGGATGGGCCCGGGTGCCGCGCTCCTTGATCTGGTCGAAGATCTTCTCGGCGTCGGCCTCGATCCGGTCGGTGAGCTGCTCGACGTACCAGGAACCGCCCAGCGGGTCGGCCACATTGGCGACGCCGGTCTCCTCCATCAGCACCTGCTGGGTGCGCAGCGCGATCTCGGCGGCCTGCTCGGAGGGGAGCGCGAGGGTCTCGTCGAGGGCGTTGGTGTGCAGCGAGTTGGTGCCGCCGAGGACCGCGGAGAGCGCCTCGACCGCGGTGCGTACGACGTTGTTGTAGGGCTGCTGGGCGGTGAGCGAGACGCCGGCGGTCTGGGTGTGGAAGCGGAGCCACTGCGCCTTGTCCGTCTTCGCGCCGTACGTCTCCTTCATCCAGCGGGCCCAGATCCGGCGGGCCGCGCGGAACTTGGCGATCTCCTCGAAGAAGTCGAGGTGCGCGTCGAAGAAGAAGGAGAGGCCGGGCGCGAAGGTGTCGACGTCCAGCCCGCGGGAGAGGCCGAGCTCCACGTAGCCGAAGCCGTCGGCGAGGGTGTACGCGAGCTCCTGCGCGGCCGTCGCCCCGGCCTCGCGGATGTGGTAGCCGGAGACGGAGAGCGGCTTGTAGGCGGGGATGTCGCGGGCGCAGTGCTCCATCAGGTCGCCGATCAGGCGCAGATGGGGCTCGGGCTGGAAGAGCCACTCCTTCTGCGCGATGTACTCCTTGAAGATGTCGGTCTGGAGCGTGCCGTTGAGCACGCCCGGGTCGACGCCCTGGCGCTCGGCCGCGACCAGATACATGCAGAAGACCGGGACGGCGGGGCCGCTGATGGTCATGGACGTCGTGACATCACCGAGCGGGATGTCCTTGAAGAGGACCTCCATGTCGGCCGCGGAGTCGATGGCCACGCCGCAGTGCCCGACCTCGCCGAGCGAGCGCGGGTCGTCGGAGTCCCTGCCCATCAGCGTCGGCATGTCGAAGGCGACGCTGAGCCCGCCGCCGCCCGCGGCGAGGATCATCTTGTAGCGCTCATTGGTCTGCTCGGCGTTGCCGAAGCCGGCGAACTGGCGGATGGTCCAGGTCCGGCCGCGGTAGCCGGTCGGGTGGAGCCCCCGGGTGAAGGGGTACTCGCCGGGCCAGCCGATCCGCTCGAATCCCTCGTACGTGTCCCCCGGGCGGGGGCCGTACACGGGCTCCACGGGGTCGCCGGAGAGTGTGGTGAAGTCCGCGTCACGCTTGCGGGCCTTGTCGTAACGGGCCTGCCAGCGGTGGCGGCCTTCCTCGATCGCGTCAGCGTCCATACCATCGAATTTACTAGGACGTCCTAGTAAATGTCGATGGCAAACCGCCCGGCGCTTCGCACGGGGCGGTTCGGGTGGTGCGGTGCGGCCGGGCCCCCGGCCGGGCGGTTCAGGCCTTGACGGTCACGGGAGAGCCGTCGGCGACCAGCGGCTCGACCTCCCGGACGACCTTGCGCTCGACGAAGAACGCGGCCGTCGGGATGGTGCCGGAGATCAGTACCCAGAGCAGCTTGCCCACCGGCCACTTCGCCTTGGAGCCCAGGTCGAAGGCGAAGACCAGGTAGATGATGTAGAGCACACCGTGGATCTGGGAGACGACGAGCGTCAGATCCTTGCCCATGTCGAAGCCGTACTTGAAGACCATGCAGGTGCAGAGCACCAGCAACATGACTGCGGTGACGTAGGCCATCACCCGGTACCGGGTCAGCACACTGCGTTTCATGGCATCGAGCGTAACCGGACGTCCGGAGCGATCTTGCAGCGGGCCGGGCCTCGAATTCGTGTCCTACGACTCCTCGAAATCGTGGGCTGCGACCCGCAGCGGCCGCAGCATGGCGAAGATCTCCGCGCACTCCTCGGCGTCGTACACCCCGAGCCCGAACTCCATGTCGACCAGGTCCTTGGTCGCCGCCTCGACGACCTCGCGCCCCTTGCCGGTGATGGAGGCGAGGGTTCCGCGGCCGTCGTTGGGGTTGGGGCGCTTGGCCACCAGGCCGGAGCGCACCAACCGGTCCACGGTGTTGGTGACGGAGGTGGGATGGACCATGAGCCGCTCACCGATCTTGGACATCGGCAGTTCACCGGCCTTGGAGAAGGCGAGCAGCACCAGTGCCTCGTAACGGGCGAAGGTCAGTCCGTACGGTTTGACGACCGCGTCGACCTCCGCGAGCAGGATCTGCTGCGCGCGCATGATCGAGGTGATCGCCCCCATCGAGGGCACCGGACCCCAGCGCTGCCGCCAGAGTTCGTCGGCGCGGGCGATGGGATCGAAGGGGAGACTGAGCGGCTTCGGCACGGCAACGACCTTACCCACTGGTCATATGCTGGTCAGCCCCGTCTCGAACTTCGGTCCGCATACGGAAGGCGGGTGCGGCCCGCGCGGGCGGCGGGGGCGGTCCGCACAAGCGGTGGGGGCGGTTCCGCCACATCACGGCGCGGTTCTCCTGACCTCCAGGACGAGGAGCAGCACGCACAGGGAGCCGGCCGCACCGGCTCCGGCGATCACCTGATGTACGGGGAAGAACTCCGCGGCCAGTCCGGCGAGGGCCATGCCGACGCCCTGGAGCGTCATCAGTCCGGCGGTGAGCAGGGTCATGGCCCGACCGCGCAGCGACGCCGGGACGGCTTCGACGAACCACTGGTCGAGACCGATGACGTACGCCCCGGCCGTCCCGGCCACCACCAGCGCCAGCACCGTCGGGACCATGCCGGGGCGCACCCCGTACACCATCAGGGGCAGCAGCCCCGTGGCGGCGGCCGGCAGCACGATCAGGGAGCGGAGCCGGGGGGTGAGCGCGGTGCCCACGTACAGCTCGGCGGCGATCTGGCCGACCGGCATCGCGCACATCAGGAGCCCGAGCGCGGCCGGTCCGACCCCGATCTCGTCCGCGTACGGAGCGGCGAGCGCCTCCGGCGCGACGACGAACAGCGGGGGCGTCCAGAAGAGCAGCATCAGCGCACGGATCCTGCGGTTTTGGAGGAGGCTGCGGGCTCCGGCGAGCGACTCCCCGAGCAGGGCACCACCGCCGTCCCGGCCGGACCGGGCCGGCCGGGCCCGGGTGCCGAAGCGGAGCAGGGCCGCCGAGCAGAGGAATGTCACGGCGGTGATCGTGATCGCGCCGCGCGGGGAGAGCGCGGCGAGCAGCACGCCGCCCACACCGAAGCCGGCGAGCAGCGCGCTCTGCGACACGATCCGCAGCAACGAGCGGCCGAGGACGAAGCGTTCGCCCTCACCGAGGATCTCGGTGAGCGCGGCCATCCGGGTCCCGGTGAAAATGGGCGAGACCGCGGCGATCAGACAGCGCAGGGCGAGCAGTCCGCCGACCGGGGTGCCCGGCAGCACCATCACGGTGACGCATCCGGCGCAGATCAGGTCGCAGGTGACGAGGACCCGGCGGGCGGGGTACCGGTCGGCGATCCCGGCGAAGAGCGTGCCGCCGACGAGGTACGGGAGGAACCCGAGTGCGAAGGCGAGGGCGCTGAGCAGGGGCGAGCCGGTGAGGCCGTAGACAAGGACGGTGAGGGCGAGTTCGCTGACGACGACGCCGAGGAGGGAGAGCAGGTGCGCGGCGAAGACCGCCCGGAACTCCCGTACGGCGAAGACGGCGCGGTAGCCGCGGGGGGCGGGGGCGGGCGGGGCCGTCGCGTCCGTCGCGTGGCGGGGGAGGTCGGCGGAGTTCTCGGTGTCGGCAGGCATGGCCGCAGCCTGCTGGACCGCGGCGGCCGTCCGTAGACTTTCGGCCCTGACCGAAACTTCGCCCGAGGCCCTGCCATCCATGTCCTTCCAGTTGCACCTCGACGAGAGCGATCTGCTCCGCTGCCGGTTCGCGCTGTCACCGCTCGGCGAGACCCAGGCCGCCGTGCGGGTGCTGGACCGGCCCGAGCAGCACGGGTACCACCTGCCGTGGCTCCGGCTGATCCGGGACGCGGCCGCCGGTCTCGATCTCCGGCCGCTGTGGCTGCTGATGGCTCCGCGCGGCCACAACCCCGACTTCTTCAGCCCGCCGCCGCCCGGACCGGTCACCACCTTCGAGGAGGAGATCGCGGCGGTGCGGTCGATCGATCCCGGTCTCGCCCTTCAGGACCTCGCCCTGGCGCTGGCGGGCCGGCCGGAGGTGCTGCACTCCCCCGCCGGGCAGGAGATGCTCGCCGATCCCGCCCGGACCGTCGGGGAACTGGCCGATCTGCTGGAGCGGGCCTGGCGGGTGCTGATCGAACCGCACTGGCCGCGGCTGCGCGCCCTGCTGGAGGCGGACATCGCCTACCACTCGCGGCGGCTCGCCGCGGTCGGCTTCGAGCGGCTGCTGGGTGAGCTGAGCCCTCAGCTGAGCTGGTCGGAGTCGACGCTCACCATCGTCGGGACGCGCGGCCGGCACAGCCGGGTGCTCGGCGGGCAGGGCCTCGTCCTGATCCCCAGCGTCTTCTGCTGGCCGGACGCGGTCAGCGGCTTCGAACCTCCGTGGCAGCCGGCCATCGTCTATCCGGCGCGCGGGATCGGCGGACTGTGGACGGATCCCGCCGACCGCACCCCGCAGGTGCTCGCGCGACTGCTCGGCCGGGGGCGGGCCGACGTCCTGTGCGCGCTCGACGAACCGGCCGGGACGAGCACCCTGGCGCACCGGCTGGGCCTCGCGGTCTCCTCCGTTTCGGAGCATCTGTCGGTGCTGCGCGCGGCGGGGCTGCTCACCTCGCGCCGGTACGGGCATCAGGTGCTGTACGAGCGGACGCCGCTCGGGATCGCCCTGGCCGTGCCGGAACACCGGGCGCGGGACTGACGGGACGGGACCGGAACGGGACGAACCCCCGGCCGAAGGGGCCGGGGGCTCGTCGGTTCGCGAAACGGACGGGGTGTCAGTCCGTCCCGGCGAGGTACCGCTCGACCGTCTCGACCTTGGACGTCAGTCCATCGGTGACACCGGGGCGGATGTCGGCCTTGAGCACGAGGGAGACGCGTCCGGCGCGGGCCTCGACGGCGGCAACGGCCCGCTTGACGACGTCCATGACATGGTCCCACTCGCCCTCGACGGAGGTGAACATGGCGTCCGTGCGATTGGGCAGCCCGGACTCGCGGACGACCCGGACGGCGTCGGCGACGTACTCCCCGACATCCTCGCCGACACCCAGCGGGCTGACCGAGAACGCGACGATCATGCGCTGACCACGCCTTCCCGGCGGGCGCGGGCGGCGATGGCGCCGTCGGCCTCGTAGCGCTTGAGCAGCTTGTCGCCGTACAGCCCGCCGAACGGCAGCAGTGCGAGCAGGAAGAAGAGCGCGACCCGCTTCAGCGGCCACTTGGTCTTGGACCAGACGTCGAGCAGCAGGACGGCATAGATCACGAAGAGCACACCGTGCAGGATGCCGAGCGGCATCATCAGGAAGTCGATGTCGGAGACCCGGCTGAGGATCGAGCCAAAGATGATGAGTGCCGGGAACGAGAGCGCCTCGGGGATCGAGATGAGGCGCAGCCGGTGCAGGGCGGTAGCGGTCTTGATGTCCACGAAGGCACCTTCGGTGGGAGGGTCGTCACGGCTTGTGAATACAGGCACAAGCGCGTCCCATTGTGGCATCGGTACGGGCGTTGTCCGGCGCCGGGGGCCGTGTGCCGCCGGTCACGTGCCGCCACCACGAGCCCTGCACCCGTACGGAGTACGTCCCGGTTGCGTACGGGTCCCGTACCGGATGCGTATCAGGAGCGGTCCGGGGGCCGGTTCCCGCCCGAGGCCCTGTCCCCGCCGGGATCCTGCCGATACCGTCACTCCGTGGCAATGTTCCGACTCCAAGGCAGCCGAACGCTCGCCGTCGACCTGGCCGGTGACGCCGTCAAGGCGAAGAACGGTTCGATGGTCGCGTACGACGGCCGGATCACGTTCAAGAAGATGACCGGCGGCGGTGATGGTCTGCGCGGCATGGTGACCCGCCGGCTGACCGGCGAGAAGATGTCCGTGATGGAGGTGAAGGGGCAGGGCACCTGCTACTTCGCCGACCGCGCGAGCGAGATCAGCCTCGTCTCGCTGCACGGGGACAAGCTCTACGTCGAGGCGAGCAATCTGCTCTGCACCGACGCCGGGCTGCGCACCGGCACCACCTTCACCGGCCTGCGCGGCGGCGCGACGGGCAACGGCCTGTTCACCACCACCGTCGAGGGAACCGGGCAGGCGGCGATCATGTCGGACGGTGCGGCGGTGGCGCTGCGGGTCTCGGCCCAGTACCCGCTGTTCGTCGATCCCGGTGCCTACATCGCCCACCAGGGAAGCCTCCAGCAGCACTTCCAGTCCGGGGTGAACTTCCGGACATTCATGGGCGAGGGCTCGGGCGAGTCCTTCCAGATCCGGTTCGAGGGCGAGGGACTCGTCTATGTCCAGCCGAGCGAGCGGAACACCATCGGGGGCGATGTCTGATGCCGTTCCGTGAGATCAACCCGAAGATGGTCGAGGCGACGGTGCTGCCCGGCCAGCGGATGTACAGCCAGCGCGGCGCGATGCTCGCGTACCGGGGCGAGGTGTCGTTCACGCCGAACATCCAGGGCGGCCAGGGCGGTGTGATGTCGATGATCGGCCGCCGGGTGGCCAATGAGGCGACCCCGCTGATGACGGTGGAGGGCAACGGCACGGTGATGTTCGGCCACGGCGGCCACCACATCCAGGTGATCAACCTGGCCGGCGACACCCTGTATGTGGAGGCCGACCGGCTGCTCGCCTTCGACGGGACGCTCCAGCAGGGCACGATGTTCATGGGTTCGCAGGGCGGGGTGATGGGCATGGTGCGCGGCCAGGTGACCGGACAGGGGCTGTTCACCACCACCCTCAAGGGGCATGGCGCGGTCGCCGTGATGGCGCACGGCGGGGTGATCGAGCTGCCGATCACTCCGGGCCGTGAGGTGCATGTGGACCCGCAGGCGTACGTCGCGCACCACGGCGACGTACGCAACAAGCTCTCCACCGCGCTCGGCTGGCGCGACATGGTGGGGCGCGGCTCCGGCGAGGCGTTCCAGCTGGAGCTGAGCGGCAGCGGCGCGGTGTATGTCCAGGCCTCGGAGGAGAAGCTGTGAGCACGCCCGTGGTCTTCGACCCGATGACGCTGCCGTCGGACGACAACGTCAACTCCTACACCTTCTGCGTGGAGCTCAAGGGGAGCCAGTGGTTCCTGCAGAAGGGCAAGATGATCGCCTATTACGGGCACATCGAGTTCGACGGCATCGGCCACGGCCGCTTCGAACGGCTCATCCGTACGAGCTTCCACTCGCCGCTGCACGCGAGCGACTGGGTGGTGGCCGAGGGCAGCGGCAAGATGCTGCTCGCGGACCGGGCCTTCGACGTCAACTCCTACGACCTGGACGACGGCAATCTGACGATCCGGTCCGGCAACCTCCTCGCGTACCAGCCGACGCTGGCACTCAAGCAGTCCATCGTGCCGGGCTTCCTCACGCTGATCGGCACGGGGAAGTTCGTGGCCGCGTCCAACGGTCCGGTCGTCTTCATGGAGCCGCCGCTGCGGGTCGATCCGCAGGCCCTGGTGGGCTGGGCGGACTGCCCCTCGCCGTGCCACCACTACGACCACGGCTACCTGACGGGCGTACTGGGCGGGCTGCGGTCGCTGACCGGGATCGGCGGAACCTCCGGTGAGGAGCACCAGTTCGAGTTCGTCGGTGCGGGGACGGTGCTGCTCCAGTCGACCGAGATGCTGATGCCCGAACAGCCGACGGGGGCGGCACCGGCACAGGCCGGGGTGCCCGGCGGCGCGGGTCAACCTGACGCCTCACCCCGTCCGCCCGGTCAGCTCGGGGACCTCCAGCGTCGCTTCGGTTTGTGAACGGTAGTCTGCGGAGTGTGACGTCGAACGTCTGCACCCCGCCCCCGAGTCCGACTTCGGGTCCGGCTCCGAGCGGGTTCCGGGCGTCACAGTCCCACTTCGTCCGGCTTTCAACTTCTTAGGTAGAATCCATATATGGAGACCGAGACGGCCACCCGCTGGCTGAGCGACGCGGAGCAGTGCGCCTGGCGCACCCACCTGGACGTCAGCAGGCTGCTGATGCACCAACTGGAGAAGGACCTCCAGCCGTTCGGCCTGACCAACAACGACTACGAGATCCTGGTCAACCTCTCGGAGTCGGAGGACCAGCGGATGCGGATGAGCGATCTCGCCGCCGCCACGCTGCAGTCCAAGAGCAGGCTCTCCCACCAGATCACCCGCATGGAGAACGCGGGCCTGGTCCGCAGGGAGAACTGCGAGTCCGACCGGCGCGGTCTGTACGCGGTCCTCACCGAGGACGGCGCGGAGATGATGCGGAAAGTGGCTCCGCACCACGTGGCGTCGGTACGCAAGCACTTCATGGACCTGTTGACGCCGGAGGCGCTGGCGAACCTGCAGACGGCACTGGCCCCGGTCGCCGATCATCTGCGGGGACGACGCGGCAAGATGTGACCCGCGGCGGGACGGCGGCCCCGGACGGCCCGGCACGTGACCCGCGGCGGGACGGCGGCCCCGGACGGCCCGACGGATGACCGGAGGGGCGGGGTTCAGCCGGCGGTCGGCAGCCACAACTCGAACCGTGCGCCGCCCTCCCGCACACCGCTCACCGTCAGCCGGCCGCCGTGCCGGACTGCGACGTCACGGGCGATGGCGAGACCGAGACCGGCGCCGCCCTCGTCCCGCGAACGAGCGTCGTCGAGACGTACGAAGCGTTCGAAGATCCGCTCGCGCTCCTGGGGCGGCACCCCCGCCCCGTCGTCGGTGACCGCGATGACCACGCCGCCCCGCCCGCCACGCACCGAGACCGTCACCGCGCTGTGCGCATGGCGCTCGGCGTTGTCCAGCAGATTGCCGATCACCCGCGCCAACTGCCCACGGGAACCGACCACTTCGGACACACCGGAGTCCGGCACCGACACCGCCACCGGAATCCGGTCGCCGGTGCGCTGCGAGACCTCCTCGCGGACCAGCGCGCCCGGATCCAGTGTCCTGCGCCCCGGCCGCTCCCCCGCGTCCAGCCGGGCCAGCAGCAGCAGATCGGCCGCCAGCGCCTGCAGCCGTACGGTGTCGGCGACCGCGCCCGGCACGTCCAGCAGCTCCGGATGCGCGGCGCCCACCTCCAGCTGGGTGCGCAACGAGGCGATCGGGCTGCGCAGTTCGTGCGAGGCATCGGCGACGAAGCGCCGCTGCCGGTCCACCGATGCCTCCAGGGCCGTCAGGGTCTCGTTGGTGGTCCGGGCCAGCCGGGCGATCTCGTCGCGCGAACCGGGCTCGGGCACCCGTCGGCTCAGGTCCTCCGACGCGGTGATCGCGGCCATCTCGCGCCGGATGCCCTCGACCGGGCGCAGCGCCCGACGGGTCACCAGCCAGGTCGCCCCGGCGACGACGAGCAGCAGCACCGGAAGCCCGGTCAGCATCGCACCGCGCACACTGCCCACCGCCTCCTGTTCGGCGGCCAGCGGGGCGCCCGCGTGGACGGTCAGGGTCACCCCGGCGGAGGTGGTCGCCCGCACGGACGCGAACCGGTAGTCGGCCGTGTCGCCGTCGACGGTGGCGGTGCCGTTGCCGAAGTCCGGGTCGCCGGAGCCGACTTCGCCGCGGCCCGGGGCGCGGTCGTCATCGTCGTGGCGGTCGTCGTCGCCGGAACCGGTGGATCCTCCCGCGGCCGGGGACGGGACCGGCGCGCCCCGGTCCGTGCCGGTGCCGGAGACTGCCTCCAGGTCCTCGGAGACGGCCACCACGCGCCCGTCCTCGTCGGTCACCTGGACCGGATGCTCCTCCTCGTCGTGCATCTCCAGCCGGTCGTACGGCACGTCGAGGGCCAGTTGCCCGGCCACCTCGCGGGCCACCACCTCGGCCTGCAGCCCGGCCTGGTCGGTGAGGTTGGCGCGCAGGACGAGGAGCACGGCCAGCCCGGCGCCGATCAGTGCCACGGCCACCACCACCGTGGCTCCGAGCGCGGCCCTGGACCGTACCGACCTCACAGCGCCTCCAGCCGGTATCCGGCGCCGCGCACCGTACGAATGGCCGCGGGGCCGAGTTTGCGCCGCAGCGCGCTCACATACACCTCGACGATGTTCGGGTCGCCGTCGTAGGCAAAGTCCCAGACGTGTTCCAGGACGTCCGCCTTGCTCACCACCTGCCCGGCCCGCAGCGCCAGCTGTTCCAGCACCGCGAACTCCTTGGCGGTGAGGGCGATTTCGGCCGGACCGAGGTGCACCCGGCGGGCGGCGGTGTCCATGCGCAGAGCGCCGACGGTGACCACCGGCGAGGCGGAACCGCCGCCCCGGCGCCGCAGCAGCGCCCGGATCCTGGCCACCAGCACGACGTACGAGAAGGGCTTGGTCAGGTAGTCGTCGGCCCCGATGTCCAGGCCCTCCGCCTCGTCGTACTCCCCGTCCTTGGCCGTCAGCATCAGGATCGGCACCTCATGGCCGGCGGCGCGCAGGGCGGCGCAGACCCGGTAGCCGTTCATCCCGGGCAGCATGATGTCGAGGACGACGAGGTCGTACGCCCCCTCGGCGGCCCGGTGCAGCCCTTCCGGACCGTCGTGCACGACGTCCACGGCGAAGCCCTCGGCGGTGAGTCCCCCGGCCAGGGACATCGCCAGCCGCTTCTCGTCCTCCACGATCAACAGGCGCATAAGCCCAAGGGTCGCAAACCGGACCTGAAGACGGCTTCAGGCGGCTTCAGGCTGCGTTCAGCATCCCCCCGGCAAGGTGGTCCCCGTCGAGACCGGCCACCCGATCGGGGAGGAACCCTCATGAAGCGCAAGATCGTCATCGCTGCCGTCACCGCGGCCGTGCTGGCCGGCGGCGGAGCCGCCACGGCCGTCGCGCTCGCGGACGACGACAGCCGCGATCACGGCACCAGGAGCAGCGCGGCGAGCGGCAGCACCGCCCGCGTCACCGTCGGCGACGCGGTCGCGGCCGCCGTCGGGGCCGTCCCTGGGACCGTCACCGAGGCCGAGCTGGACGACGAGGACGGCGGGCTGGTCTGGGAGCTCGATGTGTACGGTTCCGACCAGGTCCGGCACGACGTGACGGTGGACGCGGGCAACGGCAAGGTGCTCGGCGAGCACGCCTCCGACGGCGACCACGACGGCCGCGATGGCCACGACACCCCTCGACCAACCCCCGTGTCGCTGGACGCGGCGGTCGACGCCGCGCTCCGGGCGACGCCCGGGACGGTGACCTCGGTCGGCCTGGACGACGACCACGACGGCCGGAACGGCGGGGCGCCGCACTGGGAGGTCGATGTCCGGGGCAAGGACGGCGCACGGCACGAGCTGCGGGTCGACGCGAGCACGGGCAAGGTGACGGTGGACCGGTCGGACGACGGCGACGACGACGAGTCGGACAGCCCCGGCAGCCGGTGAGAGCCCGGCAGCCACGGCAGTCCCGGACGGTTACGGGGAACCGGGCAGTTCCGGAGAGCCCAGCTGCCACGGCAGTTCCGGGCGGCTCCGGGGAGCCTGACGGTCCCCGGCGGCTCCGGGAGCCCCGCACACGTGAACGGGCGGGCCCGGGGGCGGCCCGCACGCCGCCCCCGGGCCCGCCCGGACGCTTCACACCTCGCCGGTGAGACCTGCCACCAGCTCGTCCGCCGCCGCATACGGATCGAGGCTGCCCGCCACGATGCGTTCGGCGAGCGCGCCGATGTGGCGGTCGCCGTGCAGATCGCCGATGCGCTCGCGCAGCCGCGTGACGGCGATCGTCTCGACCTCCCGGGCCGCTCGGGCGGTGCGCCGCTCGGCGAGCACGCCGTGCTCCTCCATCCACGCCCGGTGCTTCTCCAGCGCCTCGACGACCTCGTCGATGCCCTCGCCCCGGGCGGCGACCGTCTTCACGATCGGCGGCCGCCAGTCGCCGGGCCCCCGGGCCTCGCCGAGGCCCAGCATGTGATTGAGCTCGCGCGCGGTGGCGTCCGCGCCGTCCCGGTCGGCCTTGTTGACGACGTACACATCGCCGATCTCCAGGATTCCGGCCTTCGCGGCCTGGATGCCGTCGCCCATGCCGGGCGCCATCAGGACGACGGAGGTGTCGGCCTGGGAGGCGATCTCCACCTCCGACTGGCCGACGCCGACCGTCTCCACCAGGATCACTTCGCAGCCCGCCGCGTCCAGCACCCGGATCGCCTGGGGTGCCGACCAGGCGAGGCCGCCCAGATGCCCGCGGGTGGCCATGGAGCGGATGTAGACGCCCGGGTCGGAGGCGTGCTCCGACATCCGGACCCGGTCGCCGAGGAGCGCGCCGCCGGAGAACGGCGAGGACGGGTCGACGGCCAGGACGCCGACCCGCTTGCCCGCCCGCCGGTACGCCGAGACCAGCGCCGACGTGGAGGTCGACTTGCCGACACCGGGCGAACCGGTCAGGCCGACGACGTACGCGTTGCCGGTCAGCGGCGCCAGGGCCGCCATCACCTCGCGCAGCTGCGGCGACGCTCCCTCCACCAGGGAGATGAGCCGGGCCACGGCCCTCGGCCGGCCCGCGCGGGCCTGCTCCACCAGGGTGGGGACGTCCACCATCACCGCTCCGTTCGCTCGCTGCGTGCTCTCCGTGTACCGCGTACTACGTTACGTACGGCTCGCCCGAGCCGTTCCGGCCCGGGCCCCGCCGGGGTCCTACTTGGGGACGCGGATGATCAGCGCATCGCCCTGGCCGCCGCCGCCGCACAGCGCGGCCGCCCCGGTGCCGCCGCCGCGCCGCTTCAGCTCCAGCGCCAGGTGCAGCACCACACGGGCGCCGGACATGCCGATCGGGTGCCCCAGCGCGATGGCGCCGCCATTGACGTTCACCTTGTCCGGGGTGACGCCGAGGTCCTTCATCGACTGGACCGCGACCGCCGCGAACGCCTCGTTGATCTCGATGAGGTCGAGGTCCGCGACCTCCAGGCCGTCCTTCTTCAGGGCGTGCCTGATGGCGTTGGACGGCTGCGACTGGAGCGAGTTGTCCGGGCCCGCCACATTGCCGTGGGCACCGATCTCGGCGATCCAGTCCAGGCCCAGCTCCTCGGCCTTGGCCCTGCTCATGACGACGACCGCGGCGGCGCCGTCGGAGATCTGCGAGGAGGTGCCCGCGGTGATCGTGCCGTCCTTGGTGAAGGCCGGGCGCAGCTTTCCGAGGGCCTGCGCGGTCGTCTCCGGGCGGATGCCCTCGTCCTTGGAGAAGAGGACCGGGTCGCCCTTGCGCTGCGGGATCTCGACCGGGGTGATCTCGGCCTCGAAGATGCCGTTCTTCTGGGCCGCGGCGGCGCGCTGGTGCGAGAGGGCGCCGATCTCGTCCTGGTCGGCGCGGTTCAGCCCGAGACGGGTGTTGTGCTTCTCGGTGGACTCGCCCATCGGGATGTTCTCGTAGGCGTCGGTCAGACCGTCGTACGCCATGGAGTCGAGCATCTCGATCGCGCCGTACTTGTAGCCCTCGCGGGACTTCGGGAGCAGGTGCGGCGCGTTCGTCATGGACTCCTGGCCGCCGGCGACGACGACATCGAACTCGCCGGCGCGGATCAGCTGGTCGGCCAGCGCGATCGCGTCGAGCCCGGAAAGGCACACCTTGTTCACGGTGAGCGCGGGGACGTTCATCGGGATGCCCGCCTTGACCGCGGCCTGGCGCGCCGGCATCTGGCCCGCACCGGCCTGCAGCACCTGGCCCATGATCACGTACTCGACCTGGTCGCCGCCGATGCCGGCCCGGTCCAGCGCGGCCTTGATCGCGATACCGCCGAGGTCGGCCCCGGAGAAGCTCTTCAGCGAGCCGAGGAGGCGGCCCATGGGCGTACGCGCGCCCGCGACGATGACTGAGGTGGTACCGGTCGTTCCTGACATGTGGCGCAGCCCCTTGGGATGAGGAGTGAACGAGGGTTTACATGAATGTACTGAGCGGTACCTCACCCGTCATCCGGCAGCGGGTGTGATGGCGCGCACGTTGCGTAACCATCCGGGTGGCGCTGCACTGGTTCCATGCTGACGCGAATCGACCACATCGGGATCGCCTGTTTCGACCTGGACAGGACCGTCGAGTTCTACCGCTCGACCTACGGGTTCGAGGTGTTCCACTCCGAGATCAACGAGGAGCAGGGTGTGCGGGAGGCCATGCTCAAGATCAACGATACGTCCGACGGCGGCGCTTCCTACCTCCAGCTCCTGGAGCCGACCCGGGAGGACTCGGCCGTGGGCAAGTGGCTGGCGAAGAACGGCGAGGGCGTCCACCACATCGCCTTCGGCACCGCGGACGTCGACGCCGACGCGGCGGACATCCGGGAGAAGGGGGTCAGGGTGCTGTACGAGGAGCCCAGGACTGGGTCCATGGGGTCCCGGATCACCTTCCTGCACCCGAAGGACTGCCACGGCGTCCTCACCGAACTGGTCACGTCCGCAGCGGAGCACTGACCTCCGGATACCTGGCCCGGTAGAGTGGGCTGTTCCGGGCCGGGGCCGGGTCGGGGCCGCGCCGCGTCCTCAGCCGTTGATCTGTCACCATTCCCCGGGGGACCGTTCGCCGGCGGACGGTACTCGTTGGAGAGTTGCGACCAGGGTTGGGGTCTCCCCTGCTCAGTGGGGCATCCCCTGCTCGAACGAAGTTGAGAGTTCGGGGAAGAAGTTGAGAGCTCGGGGAAGGATGGGACCGCGCAGTGCGGGGCTACGAACGCCAGGAGAGCCACCGAGCTGACGACGACCATCTCTCGCGGTTCGAAGCCGAGATGGACCGGCTGAAGACCGACCGGGAGAAGGCCGTCCAGCACGCCGAGGACCTCGGCTACCAGGTCGAGGTCTTGCGCGCCAAGCTGCACGAGGCCCGGCGCAATCTCGCGAACCGTCCCGCCTACGACAGCGCGGACATCGGCTACCAGGCCGAGCAGATGCTCCGTAATGCCCAGATCCAGGCCGAGCAGCTGCGGACGGACGCCGAGCGGGAGCTCCGTGACGCCCGTGCGCAGACCCAGCGGATCCTGCAGGAGCACGCCGAGCATCAGGCGCGCCTCCAGGCCGAGCTGCACAACGAGGCCGTGCAGCGGCGCCAGCGGCTCGACCAGGAGCTGGCCGAGCGCCGCCAGACCGTCGAGTCCCATGTCAACGAGAACGTCGCGTGGGCCGAGCAGCTGCGGGCCAGGACGGAGTCCCAGGCCCGCCGGCTGCTGGAGGAGTCCCGTACCGAGGCCGAACAGTCGCTGAGCTCGGCGCGCGCCGAGGCGGGCCGGCTGGCGGAGGAGACCCGGCAGCGGCTCGGCTCCGAGGCCGATTCGGCCCGTGCCGAGGCGGAGTCGCTGCTGCTGCGCGCCCGCAAGGACGCCGAGCGGCTGCTGAGTGCCGCCTCCAGCCAGGCGCAGGAGGCCACCAGTCACGCCGAACAGCTGCGGACGTCGACGACCGCGGAGACCGAGCAGACCCGGCAGCGGACCGCCGAGCTGAACCGGGCCGCCGAACAACGCATGCAGGAGGCCGAGACCCAGCTGCGCGAGGCCCGGCTGGAGGCCGAGAAGGTCACCGCCGAGGCGAAGGAGGCCGCCGTCAAGCGGCTGGCCGCCGCCGAATCGCAGAACGAGCAGCGCACCCGTACGGCCAAGTCGGAGATCGCCCGGCTGGTCGGCGAGGCCACCAAGGACGCCGAGACCCTCAAGGCGGAGGCCGAGCAGTCGCTCGCCGACGCCCGTGCCGAGGCGGACCGGCTGAAGTCCGAGGTGTCCGAGCAGGCCCGCACGGCGGCCGCCGAGGACGCCGCGGCCCAGCTCGCCAAGGCTGCCAGGGCCGCCGAGGAGGTGCTGACCAAGGCGTCCGAGGACGCGAAGTCCACCACCGGGGCGGCGAGCGAGGAGGCCGACCGGATCCGCCGCGAGGCGGAGGCCGAGGCGGACCGGCTGCGCGGCGAGGCCGCCGAGCAGGCCGATCAGCTCAAGGGCGCGGCCAAGGACGACACCAAGGAGTACCGGGCCAAGACGGTCGAGCTGCAGGAGGAGGCGCGCAGGCTGCGCGGCGAGGCCGAGCAGCTGCGCTCGGAGGCGGTCGCCGAGGGCGAGCGGATCCGCGGCGAGGCCCGCCGCGAGGCCGTCCAGCAGATCGAGGAGGGCGCGAAGACCGCCGAGGAGCTGCTGGCCAAGGCGAAGGCGGACGCCGAGGAGCTGCGCTCCACCGCGGGCACGGAGAGCGAGCGGGTCCGTACCGAGGCGGCCGACCGGGCCGGCGCGCTGCGCAAGCAGGCCGAGGAGGCTCTGGAGCGCGCCCGCGCCGAGGCCGAGGAGCTGCGTACCGAGTCCGAGGAGCAGGCCCGGTCCACCACCACCGCGGCCGAGCAGGTGGCGGCGGAGCTGCGCGAGGAGACCGAGCGCGCGGTCGCGGCCCGGCAGGCGGAGGCGGCCGAGGAGCTGGCCCGGCTGCACACCGAGGCCGAGAGCAGGGTCACCACCGCCGAGCAGGAGCTCACCGACGCGCGTGCCGAGGCGGAGCGCATCCGGCGCGAGACGAACGAGGAGTCCGAGCGGCTGCGCACGGAGGCCGCCGAGCGGCTGCGGGCGCTGCGGGAGCAGGCGGAGACCGAGGCGGAGCGGCTGCGCGACGAGGCCGCGGCGGACGCGTCGCGGTCGCGTGCGGAGGGCGAGTCCACCGCGGTACGGCTGCGCGGTGAGGCGACCGCCGAGGCGGAGCGGCTCAAGTCCGAGGCGCAGGAGGGCGCCGACCGGGTGCGCGCGGAGGCCGCTGCCGCCGCGGAGCGGGTGGGCACGGAGGCGGCCGAGGCGCTGACCGCCGCGCAGGAGGAGGCCAACCGGCGCCGCCGGGCGGCCGAGGAGACCCTCGACGCGGCGCGCGCCGAGGCGAACCAGGAGCGCGAGCGGGCCCGTGAGCAGAGCGAGGAACTGCTCGCCTCCGCCCGCAAGCGGGTCGAGGAGGCACAGGCCGAGGCCCAGCGCCTGGCCCGGGAGGCGGACAGCCGGGCGACCGAGCTGGTCTCGGCGGCCGAGCAGACCGCCCAGCAGGTACGGGATTCGGTCAGCGGGCTCCAGGAGCAGGCCGAGGCGGAGATCGCCGGGCTGCGTTCCGCCGCCGAGCATGCCGCGGAGCGGACGAAGTCCGAGGCGCAGGAGGAGGCGGACCGGGTCCGCACCGACGCGCACGCCGAGCGGGAGCGGGCGGGCGAGGACGCGGCCCGGATCCGACGGGAGGCGCAGGAGGAGTCCGAGGCCGCGAAGTCGATGGCCGAGCGGACCGTCGCCGACGCGATCGCCGAGTCGGAGCGGCTGCGCGCGGACACCGCGGAGTACAGCCAGCGGATGCGCACCGAGGCCTCCGACGCGCTGGCCTCCGCCGAGCAGGACGCGGCGCGGAGCCGGGCCGAGGCCCGCGAGGACGCCAACCGGATGCGTTCCGATGCCGCGACCCAGGCCGACCGGCTGGTGGGCGAGGCGACGAGCGAGGCCGAGCGGATCCGCACGGAGTCGACGCAGCAGGCCACCCTGCTCGTCGAGGAGGCGACGCAGCAGGCGAGCGGGCTGGTCGACGAGGCGAAGCAGCAGGCGACCAGGGCGACGGACGAGGCCGCGGACGAGGCCGAGCGGCTGCGCGCGGAGGCGGCGGCCACCGTCGGCTCGGCGCAGGAACACGCGGCCCGTACCCGCGAGGAGGCGGAGCGGGTGCGCGCCGAGGCGGAGGCGGCGGCCGAGCTGATGCGTACTCAGGCCCGCGAGGAGGCGGACCGGTTGCTCGACGAGGCGCGGGAGGCCGCGGCGAAGCGCCGTGCCGATGCCGCCGAGCAGGCGGACCAGCTCGTCAACAAGGCCCAGGAGGAGGCGCTGCGCGCCGCCACCGAGGCCGAGGAGCAGGCCGACACGATGGTCGGCGCGGCCCGCAAGGAGGCCGTGCGGATCACCTCGGAGGCGACGGTCGAGGGCAACTCCCTGGTGGAGCAGGCCCGTACGGATGCGGACGAACTGCTGGTCGGCGCGCGCCGGGACGCCACGGCCAGCCGGGAGCGGGCCGAGGAGCTCAGGACCCGGATCGAGGGCGAGATCGAGGAGCTGCACGACCGGGCCCGGCGCGAGACCTCCGAGCAGATGAAGACGGCGGGCGAGCGCGTCGACAACCTGATGAAGGCGGCGACCGAGCAGCGCGACGAGGCGGCGGCCAAGGCCAAGGAGCTCCTGTCGGACGCGAATTCGGAGGCGAGCAAGGTCCGGATCGCCGCGGTGAAGCGGGCCGAGTCGCTGCTGAAGGAGGCCGAGCAGAAGAAGGCCAGGCTGGTCCGCGAGGCCGAGAAGCTGCGGGCCGACGCCGAGGCCGAGGCGAAGCGCATGGTGGACGAGGGCAAGCGCGAACTCGATCTGCTGGTGCGCCGGCGCGCGGACATCAACACCGAGATCTCCCGCGTCCAGGACGTACTGGAGGCGTTGGAGTCGTTCGAAACACCGGCCGGCGGCGGCAAGGGCGGCGGCGGTTCCGCCGGCGGCGTCAAGGCCGGAGCCTCGGCGGGCACTCGATCGGGTGGTAAGTCGTCCGACGGGTAGTCGGCCCGTCATCTCCCGTGCTTCGTCAAGAACGTTCAACCCTCCGAGTGGCAAGAGTTACGGGGGGTCAGCCACTCAAAAGGGGTGTCATTCTCCAGATCAAACGGGCATCCGCTCGATGACACGCCGTCCCGGCCCCTAGGATTCCCTCTAACACCTCACCGGTCTCATTCGACAGGAACCCCATGAGCGACCCTTCCTCCCCCTTCGGCTTCGAGCTCGTGCGACGTGGATACGACCGCGGTCAGGTGGATGACCGCATTACCAAGCTCGTCGCTGATCGTGATAATGCTCTCGCCCGCATCACGTCTCTGGAAAAGCGCATCGAGGAACTCCACCTCGAGACGCAGAACGCCCAGGCCCAGGTGAGCGACGCGGAGCCGTCGTACGCCGGTCTCGGCGCCCGGGTGGAGAAGATTCTCCGCCTGGCCGAGGAGGAGGCGAAGGACCTGCGCGAGGAGGCCCGTCGCGCCGCCGAGCAGCACCGCGAGCTCGCCGAGTCGGCGGCCCAGCAGGTACGCAACGACGCCGAGTCGTTCGCTGCCGACCGCAAGGCGAAGGCCGAGGAAGAGGGCGTTCGCATCGTCGAGAAGGCCAAGGGCGAGGCCAGCACGCTGCGTGCGGACGCCCAGAAGGACGCCGCGCAGAAGCGCGAGGAGGCGGACGCCCTCTTCGAGGAGACCCGCGCCAAGGCCGCCCAGGCCGCCGCGGACTTCGAGACCAACCTGGCCAAGCGCCGCGACCAGTCGGAGCGCGACCTCGCGTCCCGTCAGGCCAAGGCCGAGAAGCGCCTCGCCGAGATCGAGCACCGCGCCGAGCAGCTCCGCCTGGAGGCCGAGAAGCTCCGTACGGACGCCGAGCGCCGGGCCCGTCAGACGGTGGAGACCGCGCAGCGCCAGTCCGAGGACATCGTGGCCGACGCGAACGCGAAGGCCGACCGGATCCGCAGCGAGTCGGAGCGCGAGCTGGCGGCGCTCACCAACCGCCGCGACTCGATCAACGCCCAGCTGACCAACGTCCGCGAGATGCTGGCGACGCTGACCGGTGCCGCGGTGGCCGCCGCCGGCTCCCCCGCCGACGACGAGTCGGCCACCCGCGGCGTTCCGGCTCAGCAGACCCGCTGACCCCGGAGTACCGCAGCTGTACGCCACGCGTACCTCTTGCGCGCCCGGTTCCACCCCTGTGGTGGCGCCGGGCGCGCGGCCGTTCTAGCGTGAACGCATGATCGAGCTCGATGGCCTCACCAAGCGCTTTGGCAACAAGCTTGCCGTCGACCGGCTCTCGTGCCGGGTCAGGCCCGGAATGGTGACGGGCTTTCTGGGGCCCAACGGGGCGGGCAAGTCCACGACGATGCGGATGATGCTCGATCTCGACAATCCCACCAGCGGTTCGGTGCGCATCGACGGCAGGCACTACCGCGACCTGGACGAACCCCTCAAGTACATCGGGGCGCTGCTGGATGCCAAGTCGATGCACGGCGGGCGCAGCGCGTACAACAATCTGCTCTGCCTCGCACAGAGCAACCGCATCCCGGAGAGCCGGGTCGCGGAGGTGCTGGACACCGTCGGCCTGACCGCGGTGGCGAAGAAGAAGTCGAAGGGTTTCTCGCTCGGCATGGGCCAGCGGCTCGGCATCGCGGCCGCGCTGCTCGGGAACCCGCAGGTGCTGCTCTTCGACGAGCCCGTCAACGGTCTCGACCCCGAGGGCATCCACTGGATCCGCAATCTGATGAAGGCGCTCGCCGCGGAGGGCCGGACGATCTTCGTCTCGTCGCACCTGATGAGCGAGATGGCTCTCACCGCGGACCACCTGATCGTGATCGGTCAGGGCAGACTGCTCGCCGACACCTCGATGGCCGACTTCATCCATCAGAACTCCCGCAGCTACGTACGGCTGCGCTCCCCGCAGCAGGAGCGGCTGCGCGATGTGCTGCACGAGGAGGGGCTGGTCGCGGTCGAGACGGGGAGCGGCACGCTGGAGATCGACGGAGCGACCACCGAGGCGCTGGGCGAGCTCGCCGCCCGGCATCAGATCGTGCTGCACGAGCTGAGTTCCCAGCGTGCCTCCCTGGAGGAAGCGTTCATGCAGATGACAGCGGATTCCGTGGAATACCACGCGCACTCGGAGCTCACCGAGGCACCGCCGCCCGCGGGTCCGCACTGGGGCGAGGCGTACGACCGGCAGACCCCCTCCGGCACCGGACAGGGGGTGTGACGACCATGGCACCGGTACCCGCGGTCCTGACCTCCGAGTGGACCAAGATCCGTACGGTCTCGTCGACCGTCTGGACCCTGATCGCCGCGTTCGCCGTCACCGTCGCGATGGGTGCCGCGCTCAGTGCCCTGATGAACGCCCGGTTCGACGACCTCCCCGAGGCACAGCGGGCCACCTTCGACCCGACGCTCATCAGTTTCTCCGGTATGACCCTCGGTCAGCTGGCCATGGTCGTCTTCGGTGTGCTGGTGGTCGGTACGGAGTACAGCTCGGGCATGATCCGCACCTCGCTGGCGGCCGTTCCGCAGCGCGGTTCGTTCCTCTTCAGCAAGGTCGCGGTGGCCGGTGTGCTGGCCCTGGTGGTCGGCATCGTCACCAGCTTCGTCTCGTTCTTCCTGGGGCAGGCACTCCTCGGCGATCACGGCACGGACATCGGCGCGGAGAATGTCCTGCGCGCGGTCGTCGGCGGCGGCGTCTACATGGGCCTGATCGGGATCTTCTCCATGGGCGTGGCGACGATGCTGCGCAGTTCCATGCTGTCGCTGGGCATCCTGATGCCGTTCTTCTTCCTGGTCTCCCAGATCCTGTCGGCGGTCCCGGGCGCGAAGCAGGTCGCCCGGTACTTCCCCGACCGGGCCGGATCCAAGATCATGCAGGTGGTCCCGGACGCCCTGACCAGCAATCCCACGCCGTACGGGCCGTGGGGCGGGCTCGGCATTCTGCTCGCCTGGGTGGTGGCCGCGCTGATCGGCGGCTATCTCGTCCTGAAGAAGCGCGACGCGTGACCGGAGTGCTTCCGGGACACGCATCCAGCCCCGGAAGCGCTCCGTCCGCTCCGACTCACAGGCGATGTGCTCTCGTGCCTACTTGGCCGGAACCGTCAATGCCTGGATATCCTCGTAACTCTTACGGGGGTGTGCGGCCGGACGGCCTGTGCCCCGACGACAGACAGAAGTCAATGGGGCTGGAGCATGATCGAGGCAGTCGGCCTGACCAAGCGCTACGGTGCGAAGACGGCCGTGTACAACCTTTCCTTCCAGGTGCGGCCGGGCACCGTCACCGGGTTCCTCGGTCCCAACGGGTCGGGCAAGTCCACCACCATGCGCATGATGCTGGGCCTGGACCGACCGACCTCCGGTCATGTCACGATCGGCGGCCACCCGTTCCGCAGCCTGCCGAACGCCCCGCGACAGGTGGGTGCGCTGCTGGACGCGAAGGCGGTGCACGGCGGGCGCAGCGCCCGTAACCACCTCCTCTCGCTCGCCCAGCTGGCCGGCATCCCGGCCGCCCGGGTCGACGAGGTGCTCGGTGTCGTCGGTCTGCACGATGTCGCGCGCAAGCGGTCCAAGGGCTTCTCGCTCGGTATGGGCCAGCGGCTCGGTATCGCGGCCGCGATGCTCGGCGACCCTCAGGTACTGCTCTTCGACGAGCCCGTCAACGGTCTCGACCCCGAGGGCATCCTCTGGGTCCGCAATCTGATGAAGACGCTGGCCTCGGAGGGCCGTACGGTCTTCGTTTCCAGCCATCTGATGAGCGAGATGGCGCTGACCGCCGACCATCTGATCGTGATCGGCCGCGGGCAGCTGCTCGCCGACATGAGCGTCAAGGACTTCATCTCCGCCAACTCGGCCGACTTCGCCCGGGTTCGGGTCGCGGACGGTGCGCGGGAGCAGCGGGACAAACTGACCGCCTCGCTCACCGAGGCGGGCGGCCAGGTCATGCCGGAGCCGGACGGGGCCCTGCGGGTCACCGGTCTGCAGCTGCCGCGGATCAGCGATCTGGCCCATGGGTCGGACGTCCGGCTGTGGGAGCTCTCGCCGCACCAGGCCTCGCTGGAGGAGGCGTACATGCGGATGACGCAGAGCGCCGTGGACTACCGCTCGACGGCGGACCAGAAGGCCGGGCTCCAGCAGCCGGTGCAGGACGGGTACGGACAGCCGCCCGGGTACGGGCAGCCGCCGGTCCCGGAGATGCCCCAGCAGAACTGGTACGCCCCGCCGCCGCCCGGACAGAACCCGTACACGCAGGCCCCGGCAGCCCCCGTTGCCCCGGCGGCCCCGGTCGCGGCCCCCGCAGACCTGACCAAGAGCGAGACCAGCGAGGACGCCCGATGACGACACCGCCGCCCCCGCAGGCGCCGTACCAGCCGGCCCCGGCCCCGGCCCCGCAGCAGAACTGGCAGGACGCACCGGCCGGGCTCTACGCCTCACCGATCCCGCTGCGCCGCGCCACCCTCGGCGATGCGCTCGCCTCCGAGTGGACCAAGATCCGTTCGGTGCGCTCCACGATGTGGACGCTCGGCATCATGATCGTGCTGGTACTCGGCTTCGGAGTGCTGACGGCGGTCGTGCTCAACGGGACCGATGCCAACACCGACAGCGTCCCGAAGCTGAGCTTCGGCTTCTTCGGCGTACTGCTGGGCGCGATCTGTGTGATCACGCTCGGCGTGATGACGATCGCCTCCGAGTACGGCACCGGCCTGATCCGTACGACGCTCACGGCCTGCCCCAGCCGTGCCCGGGTGCTGGCCGCCAAGGCGATCGTCTTCTTCCTGCTCACCTTCACGCTCACGACCCTGGTGACCTCGGCGGTCGCCGCGATGCACTCGGCGATGCTGGACGGCAGGGCGCCCACCGGGGACGAATGGCTGCGCACCACGGTCGGCGTCGGCCTCTACATCGCCACGCTGGGGCTGCTCTCGCTGGCCATCGGTGCGCTCATCCGGCATTCCGCGGGCGCGATCACCATCATGATCGGGGTGGTGCTGCTGCCGCTGGTGCTGGCCATGTTCATGTTCACGGACTCGCTGGCCGGCCTACAGCGGGCGCTCCTCGAGTACTCGATCCCCAGTCAGCTCAGCGCCTTCTACGACACCTCGGTCACCGGGTCGGGGCCGTCCGGCTGGGACTCGCTGTGGATCATGCTCGGGGTGACGGCCGTGACCATGCTCGGCGCGTACATCACGCTGGAGAACCGCGACGTCTGACCGGGCGCCGGCGATGCCCGTGACGGGCGACGTCGCCCCGGCCCGCCCCCGTGCTCAGTAGCGAGGCGCGTTCCTGGACCGCTGCACCTGTGTGGTGCGGCGGTCCTTCGCGTTCCAGCAGGCCTTGTGCCAGTGCCTGCGGTCGTCGATCCCGCCGTACTCGGACCAGGCCACCAGGTGCGGGACGCCGGACGGGATCTCCTGGTCGCAACCGGGGCAGCGGTAGCGCTTGCCGGCCGCGCTCGCGCCGCTCACCGGGCGCACCGACCACTCCTCGCCCCGCCACGCCTCGGTGCGCCCCCCGCCGCCGTACCGGGCCCACGGCTCGGCTGCGCTGTCGTGGGGACTCTCGCCGCCTCGGGGGCGGTTGCGGCGCGGGGACACGTGACACCTCACGGGGCAGGCTGGACAGTTCCGTCCAGCGTAGGGCCATTCGGCCGAGCCACGCGTCCCGCACCGCACGGGACGGCGCCCCGGGCGGAGTGAGTTACCGGAAAATCGCAACAACCTGCCACCCGACCGTGCCTTTGGCACGTGTCAGGCGTTGGTGCGGGTAGGGGAGAACCGCGTCAGCCGCAAGGAGGCAATTGGCGATGCGTGTGGGAACGTTCGTACTGGCCGCCCAGTTTCCGGGACAGGGGCCGGGGGAAGCGCTGCACCGCGCGATCCGGTCCACCGAGGTCGCGGAGGAATCCGGCCTCGACTCGGTCTGGCTGGCGGAACACCATTTCGTGCCGTACGGGGTCTGCCCGTCCGCCGTCACCCTGGCCGCGCTGCTGCTCGGCCGCACCCGGAGAATCCGCGTGGGCACGGCGGTGAGCGTGCTGCCGGCCCAGCATCCCGTCGCGCTCGGCGAACAGGCGGCGCTGCTCCATCTCACCAGCGGGGGCAGATTCACGCTCGGCGTCGGCCGGGGCGGTCCCTGGGTGGATCTGGAGGTGTTCGGAGGGGGCCTGGAGGCGTACGAGAAGGGCTTCCCGGAATCCTTGGAGCTGTTGCTCGACTGGCTGACCGAGCCCCGGGTCGCGGGGAGGGGCGAGCGGTACGGCTTCCGCGAGGTGGCGGTGGTCCCCCGGGCCGACGAACTGCCCGGCCGGGACGGTGTCGAGAGCCGCGGCGGCCCCGAGGTGATCGTCGCGTGCACCTCACCGAAGACGGTGCGGCTCGCCGCGGAGAACGGCCTCCCGATGCTCCTCGGGATGCACTGCGGGGACGAGGAGAAGGCCGAGATGGTCGCCCTGTGGCGTTCCACCGCGCTCGCCGCGGGGCGTTCGCCCGAGAGCGTCCGGGAGGCCGGACATGTGTCCGCGGGGGTGGTCCAGATCGCCGACCGCACCGAGGACGCCGTGGAGACGCTCGTGAAGGCCATGCCGGGCTGGCTGCGGCAGGGCCTGGACGCCCATGTGACGGTCGACGGCCGGCACCGGGTGATGCGCGACCCGGTCGCCTACACGGAGCTGCTGTGCGGCCTTCATCCGGTGGGCCCGCCCCGGCTGGCGGCCGACCGGCTCGCGGCCACCGCCGAGCGGACCGGCATCACCCGCTTCGCGCTCCTGGCGGAGGGTTCGGGAGATCTGGCGGCCACGGAGGAGAATGTGGCGCGGCTGGGCACCGAAGTGCTGCCGCTGGTCATCTGACACATGGTGAGAGGTACGGGGGCTGCCGCCCCGGAGCCAGTCCCGCGGCCCGGAGCGGCAGCAGAAGCGTTTAGCAGTCCCGTAGTTCGGGCGACTGGTTGAGCAACTGGCCCCGCACCGAGGTGAACCGGGCCAGGCGCTCGTCGACCGAGGCGTCCATCGGGAACACCGCGACGCGGTGGCAGTTCTGAAATGCCAGGCGCACTCCGAAATGCCGCTGCAGAGCACCACGTATGGCATCACTCGCAAGCGCGCGCAGCAGCTGACCGCGCGCCTGCTCGTCCGGCGGGGGCGTCTGGTTGTCGGCGAACTCTCCGCCGTCGACCTTCAGCTGGGCCACCAGAGAGCTGATCATCTCCCATGCGTAGGGCAGGGAGGTCCGGACGCAGTCGACGAAGTCGGCTTCGTCGACCTCGCCTCGCTCGGCCTGTTCCAACAGAGCCGGTGAGACGTCGAGCGACATGGGGTTCTCCTCTCGTGGCCCCGGCAACGGGCCGGGGCCTTGCGGGCAGGGAAGGAGGACGGCGACGCAGCGTGCACGGACGGCGACCTCTTGCTTACACCGTAAGGGCGCAGTCCTGGCCGCACCAGGAGATTGGGAACACAACCGGCCAACAAAGAAGGGGAGCAAAGAGGGGCAAGCCCGATGAGGCCCGGTCCGGGCGATCGCGGGAGGAAGGGGAGAATCGCGTGGAGCACCCGTCGTCGAGTAGCGTTGCCGACCATGCGTCTCGTCATCGCCCGCTGTTCCGTGGACTACGCCGGCCGGCTCACGGCCCACCTGCCCTCCGCTCCCCGTCTGATCCTGGTGAAGGCGGACGGGAGCGTGTCGATCCACGCCGACGACAGGGCGTACAAACCTCTCAACTGGATGTCACCGCCCTGCACCCTCAAGGAGGGCGCCGACGATACCGCGGGTGTCTGGACGGTGGTGAACAAAGCGGGCGAGAAACTGATCATCACGATGGAGGAGATCCTCCACGACTCCTCCCACGAGCTGGGCGTCGACCCGGGCCTCATCAAGGACGGCGTCGAAGCACATCTGCAGGAGCTGCTCGCTGACCGGATCGAGACACTCGGCGAGGGCTACACCTTGATCCGCCGCGAGTACTTCACCGCCATCGGACCGGTCGACATCCTGTGCCGCGACGCCGACGGGCAGACCGTGGCCGTGGAGCTGAAGCGGCGCGGCGACATCGACGGCGTGGAGCAGCTGACCCGCTATCTGGAGCTGCTCAACCGCGATCCGCACCTCGCCCCCGTGAAGGGAATCTTCGCGGCGCAGGAGATCAAGCCGCAGGCACGGGTACTGGCGACGGACCGCGGGATCGGCTGCGTGGTCCTCGACTACGACGCGCTGCGCGGCATCGAGGACGACAAGCTGCGGCTGTTCTGACCTCCTGCGGCTCCTCCACACTCTTGCCGGACGCCGGACGTGCACGTCACGTCCGGCGTCCGGCGTCTTCGGGGCGGCGGTCAGGCCACCGCCGGACCGCTGTCCGCGTCCGCTGCCGCCGGCGGCGAGGACGACAAGGAGGGTCCGCTCGCCGAGTCGGAAGTGTCCGGCGAGGACGGCTCGGTCTCCGTCGGGGTCGGGGAGCCGGTGTCCGTCGGGGTCGGGGCCGGGCTGCTCGGCTCCGTCGTCGCGGACCCGGTCGGCCCGGGCGACGTGGGCGGCCTCGTCGACGACGGCGTGCCGCCGGACGGCGTGGACGACGACGGGGCGCCGCCCGGCTCCGTCGGGCCGGTGGAAGGCGTACCGCTCCCGCTCGGCGCGGCCTCACTGCCCGACGGGCCCGGCGTCGCCTCGCCGCCGCCGGACGCCGTGTCCGCGGGGGCCGGGCCGTCCGTCGGCCCGTCGGCCGGGGCCTCGTCCCCGCTGTCGCCCCGGTCCGCCGGTTCCTCGGTCGTGACACCCGGATTCCCCTGGGCATCGCCGTCGCCGGAGGTCAGTCCCAGCACCACCACCGTGCCGAGCACACCGGCCAGGAGCACGCCCGCGCACGCCGCGACGAGATTGCGACGGGCCCTGCCCAGCATCGCGAGCCGGCCTCCCCGCGCAGCTGCGGCGGCCCCCGGTCCGCTCTGCTTCGCCATCACCGCGGTGACGTCGGTGGCGGCGACGTCGCCGTAGGACCGCGACAACGTCTGCGCCACGGGCGGCGTCGGCCCGACGGGCGGCCGCACCGGCTCTGCGGGCCGCGGGACCGGCACCTCGTCGGCCACCGGCGTGAGGACGCCCGGCAGCGGGCCACCGGAGCGGTCCGCGACCAGGGCGAGTGCGCGCCGCCCGGCCACCGCGCCCGACTTGTCGGCGATCGCCCCGCGCATGCTGATCGATGTCTCCAGCTCCGCCCTGGCCCGGTCCGGATTGCCGGTGCAGAGCGCGAGGACGCCCAACTCATGGTGGAAGTACGCCTCTTCGGCGACCTCGCCGGCGATCCTGGCCGCCTCCTGGCCGAGCCGCAGGGCCCTCTCCCACGCGCCCCAGTGCAGTCCGGCCGCGAGGGCGGGAGCGGCGCTGCGGGCCAGCAGCACGGCAGCGCTGGTCTGCCCCGCCTCGTCGCCGGGGACGAGCTGTGCCATGGCCGCGATGACGGCGTCGGCCTCGGCGGCCACCCGCGCGGGCGTGACCGAGGGATGC
This sequence comes from Streptomyces sp. NPDC015032, assembly GCF_043080425.1. Classification (NCBI taxonomy): domain Bacteria; kingdom Bacillati; phylum Actinomycetota; class Actinomycetes; order Kitasatosporales; family Streptomycetaceae; genus Streptomyces; species Streptomyces sp. NPDC015032. The sequence goes on from NZ_JBIBVN010000011.1 coordinate 47,208, forward strand.
CCGGCCCACCAGGCGTAGTGCCGGGCCGCCGTCCGGGCCCGGTCGGTGCTGTCCTCGTCGTATCCGGCGGCCGCCAGCTGGGCGGTGACTCCGGCGGCCAGCCGGTAGCGGGGACCGGCCGGGGAGAGCAGTCCGCAGCCGGCCAGTTCGCCGAGCGCGGCGTCGGCGTGGGTGTCCCCCACGAGCGCCGGCAGATGCGCCTGGTGCGGCACCTCGCCGCCGAGCGCGACCGCGAAGCGCAAGGTGTCGCGGGCGGGCCCGCTCAGCCGCGAGGCGAGCAGCGCGGCGGGCGCCGCGCCCTCGCCGAGGCTGGGCAGCGGTATGTGGACGCCGTCGGTGTCCTCGTCGTGCCCGAAGGGTGCCTCCGCGGACCGGGCGTCGGGGCCGCCGTACGCCTCGGGGTCGCTGCGCGCCATGTCGCGCTGGCGCAGCAGGGCGCCCGCCTGGACGAATCGCAGCGGCAGCCCCTCGGACTCGAACCAGAGGTCGCCCGCCCAGTTCGCCTCCGCGTCGGTGAGCGGACGCTCGACGACCTGTTCCAGGAGCTCGATCGAGGAGCCGCGGCCGAGGCCCGGGAGGAAGACCTCTTCGAGGTACGAGTCCGCGGTGGGTGCGGCGACGTCCGGAGTCGTCGCGAACAGGAACGCGCACTCGGGCGTGGCATCGAGCAGCTCCTCCAGTGCGGCACCGCCGAACTCCAGGTCGTCGAGTACGACGACGGCGCCGATGCCCCGGACCTCTGCGAGAAGTCCGGCGTGGTCGGGCCGGTGCAGCGGCGCGTCGCGGACGGCCTCGAAGAGCCCGTGCAGCAGGTCGGTGGCGGTCCGCTTGTGGCCGCAGAGCCGTACGACCCCGTCCGGTGCGAGGTCCGCGCAGTCGGCGGCGACGGCGTTCAGCAGCGTCGTACGGCCGGATCCGGCCGGCCCGGTGAGCCGCACCGAGCGGCCGCGGGCCAGCAGGCGCACCAGCCGTTCGCGTTCTTCCGCGCGCTCCAGGAGGGGCAGTTGCGGGGCGGGCGGCCCCGGTGGCACGGGCGGTGCGGTGGCGCGTTCCCGGTCGGCGCGCTCGGCGGCGGTGCGCCGGGCCGGCGGGGCGGGCTGCTCCCCCGGCGGGCACAGCTCGACCTCGCTGCCGTCGACCGGGTTGACGGTGAGGAGGTAGTCGCCCGATATGAGCCGGACCACGCGTGCCTGTTGCGGCGTTTGCTGGCCGAAATCCGGAGCCAGTGGATCGCGTGGCGGCCGTCGTCGGCCGGCCGTCTCGCCGATGCCGTCGTTGTCCCGGCCGTACTCTTCCGGCCCCCGGTGTGTCGGGTCCATCGCCAAAGCCCCCAGACGCGTCGCGCACGATTGCCCTCCCGGCCTCGCACGCCCTGCTGTCGCCTCTGGTCCGGTGTCCGCCCGGTGGGTCTCCCGTCAATCGGCGGACGGCCGAACCCTAGACCGTCGCGCGGTCGCCCCGCACAGTCGGGGGGCCACGCCGCCCGAAGCGCACACGCTCGTGCGGATTGTGCACCCTCGGTCACCTTGCGCGGCCGGGGCCGGACCCTACACGCGCGGCAGGGAGTCTGCGGCGATCCCGCCCTCGATGGCCAGGATGCGGTGCAGCCGGGTCGCCACCAGCAGGCGCTGCATCTGCGGCGGCACGCCGCGGAGCACCAGCCGTCGCCCGGCCCGTCCGGCCCGGCGGTGTGCGCCCATGATGACGCCGAGGCCGGTGGCGTCCCAGGAATCCAGCTCGGTCAGGTCGAGCACCAGGTCGCCGGCTCCGTCGTCGAGGGCCGAGTGCAGGACCGTACGGGCGTCCGCCGCGCTTCGGACGTCGAGGCGGCCCCCGACGACCAGCTCGGCGTGGTCGCCCCTGATGTGCATATGCGCTCCCCGGGAATTCTCCATAGAAAGGTTCGTCTGTCTGTTCTGTCTCTCCCACAACTGACTGCGGTGGAGACAGGGAAGTTGCCGTCTGTAAGCGAACCGATACCGAATTCACTCCGTGGAGTGATCAAGGCCTGGCAGGGCCCCCTGCGGGGCCGACGAATCCGGGAGAGGCCCCCCGGGCCTCCGGTTGCCCGGCCGACGGCAGATCAGGCAACCGGAGGACCGAAAACGATCAGTACGTGTAGAAGCCCTGCCCGCTCTTGCGGCCGATGTCACCTGCGTCCACCATCCGGCGCATCAGCTCCGGCGCGGCGAACTTCTCGTCCTGCGACTCGGTGTAGATGTTGCTCGTGGCGTGCAGCAGGATGTCGACGCCGGTCAGGTCCGCGGTGGCAAGGGGCCCCATCGCGTGGCCGAAGCCCAGCTTGCAGGCGATGTCGATGTCCTCGGCCGAGGCGACGCCCGACTCGTACAGCTTGGCGGCCTCGACGACGAGCGCCGAGATGAGCCGGGTGGTGACGAAGCCGGCCACATCACGGTTCACGACGATGCAGGTCTTGCCGACGGACTCGGCGAACTCCCGTGCGGTGGCGAGGGTTTCGTCACTGGTCTTGTAGCCGCGTACGAGTTCGCAGAGCTGCATCATCGGGACCGGCGAGAAGAAGTGCACACCGACGACGCGCTCGGGACGCTCCGTCACGGCCGCGATCTTCGTAATCGGGATGGCGGAGGTGTTGGAGGCGAGGACGGCGTCGTCCCGGACGATCTTGTCGAGGGCCCGGAAGATCTCGTGCTTGACCTCCAGCTTCTCGAAGACGGCCTCGACGACGACATCCGCGTCGGCGACCGCGTCGAGGTCGGTGGTGGTGGTGATGCGGGCGAGCGCGGCAGCGGCGTCGGCCGCCTCCAGCTTGCCCTTGGAGACGAACTTGTCGTACGAGGCACTGATGCCGTCCCGCCCCCGGGTCAGGGCCTCGTCGGTGACATCGCGCAGCACGACGTCCCAGCCCGCCTGGGCGGAGACCTGCGCGATGCCGGATCCCATGAGTCCGGCTCCAATGACGGCGAGCTTCCTGGCCACGTGTCCACCCCTCATTTTCTGTTCGCCTCTGCAGCTGGTCCCTGCACGGCCGGTCCTCACACCTGTTCACATGCTCTCCGGCGGAGATTAGTACCCGTGAGGGGCCCTGTGTCCGCGAAGAGATGCGCGTCACGTCTCACATGACGGACATCACACCGCCACCCGTCATTCGGCGGCGCGCCGGGCGTAGTTGAGGACCTTTTCGCCGAGGAGGCCCTCGATCTCGTCGAGCAGGACGAGCGCGTCGCGCGAGACCTCGACCGCCTTGCGCCCGGCCAGCATCTCCTGGCTGATGTGGCCGACGAGGGCTCCCTCGATCCAGGCGAGCTGACCGCCGACCAGGTCCGGCAGCGGATCGTCCGCCGGCGCGCCCGTCTCCTCGCGGAGGGTCGTGACGACGGCGTCCAGGACCTCCCGCTGGAGGCGGCCGAGACGGGCCTGGAGCGTGGGCGCCTCCTCGATGACCCGCATGAAGTCGGCGAAGCCGTCCATCAGTCCGAGCTCCGGCGACACCGCGACGGCCAGTGCCCGCAGCTCCCGCAGGACCGCCTCGGCCGCCGACTCGCCCTTGTCGCGGGCGCGGATGAAGCGGGCCACTCGCCGGGTGACGCCCGTCATCCGGTCGAGGAAGAGGTCCTCCTTGGCCGGGAAGTAGTTGTAGACGGTGTTCACGGAGACGTCCGCCAGCTCGGCGATCTCGGCGACGGTCACCGTGACGAAGCCGCGCTTCAGGAACAGCCCGGTCGCGAGGTCCGAGATGTGCTGCCTGGCTTGGCGCTTCTTGCGTTCCCTGAGTCCCTCGGCCATCCGTCCATGGTAGGCCCGTGCGGGGATCGATGAAAAAATAGAGTCATTGCATTTTTTCAGCGGCTCTGTTTTTGTGGTCACTATGCCAATCATCAGTACGGCCGGGCTCGCCCGGACCTTCGACAGCAGAAATGGACCGGTGCACGCCGTGCGATCCGTCGACCTGACGGTCGCCGAGGGCGAGATCGTCGGCCTCCTCGGCCCCAACGGGGCGGGCAAGACCACCACTCTGCGGATGCTGACCACACTGCTCGCCCCCACCGGCGGCGCCGCCACCGTCGCCGGCCACGATCTCGCCGACGATCCGGCCGGAGTACGCGCGAAGTGCGGATACGTCGCCCAGTCCGGCGGTGTCGACCCGCATCTGACCGTGCGGGAGGAACTGGTCACGCAGGGACGGCTGTACCGGCTGAACAAGGCGGACGCGACCGCACGGGCCGCCGAACTGGCCCACGGGCTCGGCCTCGGCGATCTGCTCGACCGGAAGGCGGTCACACTCTCGGGCGGTCAGCGCCGACGCCTGGACATCGCGATGGGCATCATCCACCGGCCGCCCGTCCTCTTCCTCGACGAACCCACCACCGGCCTCGACCCGGGCAGCCGCACCGATCTCTGGGACCTGGTGCGCGGGCTGCGCGACGACCACGGCACGACGGTCGTCCTCACCACCCACTACCTCGACGAGGCGGACGCGCTCGCCGACCGGCTGATCGTGATCGACCGGGGCGTGGTCGCGGCCGAGGGCACCCCGACCGCGCTGCGGGCCGAGTACACAGGGTCCCCCGCCGCCTCCCTCCAGGACACCTTCCTCGCGATCACCGGCCGCGCCGCCGCGCCCGCCGATGCCGCACCCCTCTCCGTACAGGGGCTCTGATGCTGCTTCACGACATCGCGCTCGTCTTCGGGCGGTACGCCCGCCAGACCCTGCGCTCCCGCTTCCAGATGCTCTTCGGCGTACTGATGCCGCTGCTGTATCTGCTCTTCTTCGGCCCGCTCCTCGACGATCTGCCGCTCGGCTCGTCCGGGGACTCCTGGCAGGTCCTGATCCCCGGCCTGCTGCTTCAACTCGCCTTGTTCGGTGCTTCGTTCGCCGGATTCTCGATCATCGTCGAGAAGTCCACCGGGGTGATGGAGCGGATGCGGGTGACACCGGTGAGCAGACTGGCACTGCTGCTGGGCCGGGTCCTGCGGGACGCCCTGCTCTTCATGCTCCAGGCGGTGCTGCTGGTGCTGGCCGCCCTGGTCATGGGCCTGCGAGCGCCCCTGCCCGGGGTGCTGATCGGCTTCGCGTTCGTCGGTCTGCTCACGGTCGCCCTGGCCTCGCTGTCGTACGCGCTGGCCATGAAGGTCGCGACGCCGCAGGAGTTCGGACCCGTCATCAACGCGGTGACCATGCCGACGATGCTGCTCTCCGGCCTGATGCTGCCGATCACACTGGGGCCGGCGTGGCTGGACGTCACGTCGCACTTCACCCCCCTTCGCTATCTCGTGGACGCGGTACGGGACGCGTACGTGGGCTCGTACGCCACCTCGCACATGTTGTACGGGGCGCTGGTGGCGGCCGCCTTCGCGGTCGGGGCCGTGGCGGTGGGCGCCCGGGTCTTCCGCCGGGAGGGGCACTAGCCTGGCTGCATGGTCAATCTGACACGTATCTACACCCGCACCGGCGACCAGGGCACCACCAACCTCGGCGACATGAGCCGGACCGCCAAGACCGATCTGCGGATCTCCGCGTACGCGGACACCAATGAGGCCAATGCCGTCATCGGTACGGCGATCGCGCTCGGGCAGCTCTCCGAGGACGTCGTGAAGGTCCTCGTCCGTGTGCAGAACGACCTGTTCGACGTGGGCGCGGATCTGTCGACACCGGTCACCGAGAACCCGAAGTACCCGCCGCTCCGGGTCGAGCAGAGCTACGTCGACAAGCTGGAGGCGGACTGCGACCACTACCTGGATCAGCTGGAGAAGCTGCGCAGCTTCATTCTGCCGGGCGGTACGCCAGGGGCGGCGCTGCTGCACCAGGCGTGCACGGTGGTCCGGCGTGCCGAGCGGTCCACCTGGGCGGCGCTGGAGGTGCACGCCGACGTGATGAACGCGCTGACGGCGACGTATCTCAACCGGCTGTCCGACCTGCTGTTCATCCTCGCGAGGACGGCGAACAAGGAGGTCGGCGACGTGCTGTGGGTACCGGGCGGCGAGCGCTAGCTGTTCCGTGCCGGGGCCGGGCGGGCTCGGTCATCAAGCCCGCCCGGTCTCTCAGCGCCCCGTCGGTTCCCGTTTCGGGAACACCGTGTAGCTCCCCGCGATGACCACGTTGAGCCCGATCACGAACAGCATCTTCCCCTGCCACGCCTGGAGCGACGTGACGTCCCCGTCCCCGCCCACGTACCAGATAGCCGCCTGCAGCAGCGCCATCGCCACCACCGCCGCGACCATCCAGCGCCCCGCGGTCCGCCATTCGTGCGCCGCGCGCTCCATCCCGTACTTCGGCGGCCTCACCGGTGGCGGTCCGCCCGCGAAACGGTGGGCGAACCGGGCATCGACCCAGCGGATCGTGGAGTGGCCGAGCCCCACCGTGAAGCCGATGTAGACCGCGGCGAGACCGTGCTTCCAGTCGGGCTGCGCCCCATTCTTCAGGTCGATGGCCGTCACCACCAGCAGCACGACCTCCAGCAGTGGCTCGCACAGCAGCACGGCCGCGCCCAGGCGCGGTTTCTTCGCCGGGTACCGCAGCAGCAGCCCCGCGGCCAGCAGCACCCAGAAGGCGGCTTCGCAGAGCACGATCAGCGTGACGATCACAGCACTTCTCCTTCTCCTCCCCTCCAGCCTTCCGCCCGGGGCGCCCGGAATCGTCGTCGCCGATGACGAACCGGGACTGCATCCTTCGATGTACTGCTCCTCACCCCCGGTAGGGAGGACCGGGGTGAGGCCACCGTGTTGGATGGGAGGGTGCCCCCCTCCGCCCGCCCGCACCGTCACGACGTGATCATCGCCGCCACCGGCCTGGCCGGCGGTCTGTTCCTGTGGATGCTCGGACTGCAGATGCAGGGCAACCGGGACTTCGTCGCGCCCTGGGTCTCCCTGCTGCCGCTCGCCGTCGTCTCGGGCCTCGCACTGGCACGCAGGACCGCCCCGCAGACGGCACTGATCGTCGGCACACTCGCGCTGGTCGCGGATCAGTTCACGGTCGGGAATCTGGCGACGGTGATGCTGTTCACCGACCTGATGTACGCGGCCGTGCTCTACGGGACGCCGTCCGCCGCCCGCCGGATCCCGGTGACCACGTTCCTGATCACGGTCGCGGTCACGATCGGGTTCCTGGCGTGGTTCCGCAATCCGCAGGCGCTGCTCGTCGGCGTGCTCACCGGGGTCGTCTCGTTCGGGCCCGCCATCACCGGGGCCAGTGTCCGCAACCACCGGGACGCCGCCGAGGCCGCCCGGCTGCGCGCCGACCAGACCGCGCTGCTGGCCGAGATGGACCGGGCCCAGGCGGTAGCCGCCGAGCGCGCCCGGATGGCCCGCGAGCTGCACGACATGGTGGCCAACCACCTCTCCGCCATCGCCATCCACTCCACCGCCGCGCTCTCCATCGACAAGCCGGAGACCTCGCGCGAGGCGCTGGGGGTGATCCGGGAGAACAGCGTCGACGGTCTCGCCGAGATGCGGCGGCTGATCGGGCTGCTCCGTACCGGCGGCGCAGACCAGGAGCCGAGCGCCTCCCCGACGCTCGCCTCGCTGGACGCACTGGTCGAGCAGGCCCGTACGAACGCCGCGTCCACCGGACTGACCTGCGCCTTCGAGGACACCCGCGACGAGCGGGACCCGCTGCCCGCGCCGGTCGAGCTGGCCGCGTACCGGATCGTCCAGGAGTCGCTGACGAACGCGCTCAAGCATGCCGCGCCCGGCCCGGTCCTGGTGCGGCTCGGGCGGGCCGGGCCGCTGCTCACCGTGGAGATCAGCAGCGCCTTCGGGGACCGTCCGGGGCCGCGCGCACCCGGATCGGGGGCAGGTCTGGTGGGGATGCGGGAGCGGGTGGCACTGCTGGGCGGAACGATCGAGGCCGGTCCGGTGGGCTCCGGGGGCGGAACGGAGTTCTGGCGGGTGCGGGCCGAACTGCCCGTGGACGAAGGGAGTGTGAGGGCATGACGATCCGGGTGGTGGTCGCCGAGGACCAGTCGGCCGTCCGTGCGGGGCTGGTGCTCATTCTGCGCAGTGCGCCGGACATCGAGGTCGTGGGCGAGGCCGGGGACGGCGAGGAGGCGGTGCGGCTGGCCCGCGAGCTGCGGCCGGATCTGGTGCTGATGGACGTGTCGATGCCGCGGCTCGACGGGGTGTCGGCGACCGCGCTGGTGGTGGCCGAGAATCTCGCGGATGTGCTGGTGCTGACGACGTTCGATCTGGACGAGTACGTCTTCGGGGCGTTGCGGGCCGGTGCGGCGGGCTTCCTGCTGAAGAACACCGATGCACGCGATCTGCTCGAAGCGGTACGCACGGTGGCGCGTGGCGAGGGGCTGATCGCCCCGGCCGTGACGCGCCGTCTGATCGCGGAGTTCGCCGGAACCGCCCCCGCCCGACGGGCGAAAGCAACGGACCCGGCGGTACTCGACGCCCTCACCCGACGGGAGCGGGAGGTGCTCGGCTGTCTCGGCGCGGGGCTGTCGAATGCCGAGATCGCGGCCCGGCTCTCCATGGCCGAGGCGACCGTGAAGACGCACGTCAGCAGGTTGCTGGGCAAGCTGGAGCTACGCAGCCGGGTCCAGGCGGCCGTCCTGGCACAGGAGTTGGGTGTCCGACGTCCCCAGTGAACTTTGGTCTGGACCTCTTGATGGTTGGTCCAGACCTTCCAAATCTCACCGAGCACACTGCGGTGAGTACGCCATGACAAGGCGTGCTCAGCGCGGCGCAGGGTTTGCAGTCCACGGACCACCGTTCCTAGCCAGTGTGCATGAGTGGGTCCTGGACCCACTCATGTGTGCTGGGCACATCCCGAACGGTGTTGGATGCGCTGGGTTGCCGCTTTCTCGTCCCGTTCGGCAGCACGCCTCCAGGGGCGTGGTCCGTGGCGGGTGGGCGGGTTCCCTCACGTCCTCGGGTGCCTGGTTCGGCCTGGGCGGTCCGATGCCCCGCACGATCTCTCCGGTCGTGTGGGGGCGGTGCCGTCCGACGCCGGACCGGGTGTCCGAGGGCGCGTCGTCCGATCGCGATGCCGGCGGCATCATGACGGGACATCTTTCGCTTGGGGGTGGCCAGTGGTTTCTGCCAGTGCTGGGCCCCCCACACGCTGGTGTAGGCGGGGTCGACCGCGACGATGCTCAGGCCCTGCTCCGCGGCCATGGAGACCAGCCGGGCCCTGACTTTGCCGGTCGGGATGCCGGAGATCAGCTGCCTGAACCATTTCCTGCGGCCGTGCTTCTCCCGGGTCTTCTCGGCGGTGAAGTCGAGATCTTCGATGCCGATCGCGGCAACACCGGCACTCTTGGCCCAGTTGATCAGGCGGGTCAGCGCATGGCGGATCTGGGCATCGCGGTGAGCGGTGGTGCCGGACAGGTCGTAGAAGAAGCGCCGGGGCTCGCCTGTGGGGTTGCCGTGCGGGTCGAGGCGGTAGGCGGCGAAGTGGTCGGCGTTGGTGTCGACGCCGATCATGCCCCGGGCGCGGGCGGTGGCCAGCGGGATCATCTGGACGGCGGGGCGTTGCCAGGACGCGGTGAGGTACCAGCGGCCACGGCCGGTGTCGAGGTGGATGCGGTAGGCGACGGCCCGGTTCGCGGTGACGCGGTCGGCCCACTCCACGCCCCGGTGCGCAAACCTTACGGTCGAGGCGAGGAGGTACCGGCCGTGCTTGGTGTTGGCGAGGTGGGAGAGCGGGGCGGGCAGCTTGATCGATACTTCGCCGTCCGGGGTGACGCGGATCGTCTCGTTCCCGAACCGCTTCCCGGACTCACCGTCCGCGGCAAGAAACCAGCGCTCCGCCTCCCAGCGCTCCCGCCACTGCTCCTCGGTCAGCCGGGCCTCGGTGAGGTGGTGGCGGGTGTTGAGGAGCCGTTTGCCACCCCGCACGACCCGGACCCGCCCGGCCTGCCGGTCACGGACCGCAGCACCATGCCGGGCTTCCAGCGCCGCGAGACGGCGGGACTTGTGGAACCACTCACCCCTGGACCGGTAACCACCCGGGGCCCGCTTCGTTCCCGGCGCGCCGACGGGGAGGGACAGGCGGCGCCGCAGCGCCCTGATCCCGGCCTCCAGCGTCTGGACGTGCGCCGCCTGGCAACGCCGGGCCAGCGCCCACTGGTCATGGGTGGCCTTGGTGATCGCACCCGCGATCCGCGACGACGACACCCCGGTCAGATCCCGCTTACGCGACGCCCAGGTCTCCTTGCCGTGCTCCAGGCCATCCGCACAACGGGCCTTCAGATCACGCGAAGCCAGACGGCCCTGGTGCTCACCGACCGCACGCAGAACCTCCTCGTCCCGGGGCGTGAGGTGCTTGAGACGGTCCCGGACCGCCACCCCGCAAAGCCCGGGAACCACGAACGGCGCCGCCAACTCCCGCACACCACCCACCACAACACCCCCACCCACAAGACCGGACACCCGCCCCCAGCCCAACGAGCACCAGCCCCCAAGGTCACCCATTCGACCCCAGAACCCCCGTTCCCACCCCACAAACCCACCGACAGGACTCACTCATGCTCACCACAACTCACTTCAACGCAGCAAACCGACAGCAGTCCACACCCCCCGCTCGGTACCGCGCACCACCCCGAAAAGCAGCCGGGGAGACAGGTCCGCCCCCTGTCTCCCCAGTTTTTCGCACGTCACCGCACGGGTACGTCACCGTACGGGTACTCGGGCCGCAGCGGCCCTCCGCGGCTCCGTCCGGAGAGGTGCCCCAGCCCGCCGAGCCCCCGCTCAGGCCACATTGACCCGCTGGCCGGGCGGAGCCGCCTCCAGCCAGGCGAGGAACCCGGTCAGCGCGTCCTCGCTCATGGCCAGCTCCAGGCGGGTCCCACGATGAAGGCAGCCGAGCACCACGGCATCGGACAGGAGCGCCAGCTCCTCCTCGCCCTCGGGCAGCCGACGGGCGACCACCTCGATCGCGGAACGCTCCAGAATCCGGCGCGGGCGGAGAGCGTACGAGAAGACCCGGAACCAGTCGATCCGGTCGCCGCTGTACCGGGCGACCCCGTAGACCCAGCCCTTGCCCGAGAGATCGGGCTCCTCCGGCACGTTCCATCGCAGGCTGCAGTCGAAGGTCCCGCCGGAGCGCTGAATCAGCCGCCGGCGCAGACCGAAGACGAAGAGTCCAACCGCGACCAGTGCGACGACCAGCCCGCCCACCCACAGCGCGAGGAACATCTCCACCGACCTCCTCGCGTCGTCGAGTAACGGATACCGCCAGAATCACAACCGCACCTGCATCGCCTCAGCCGCGGCACGGTCTGGAGTGGTCTCCAGCTCGGGCCGCGGCTGAGGGTAAAGCTACGTCGTCGCGATGCGTCAGCGCACCGCCACCGCACGCAGTCGCACTTCGGCGCGCCGCTCGGAAGCGGCGTCCGTGTCCGACTTCGCGCGCTCCAGCGCACGCTCGGCGCGCTGGACATCGATCTCGTCCGCCAGCTCCGCGATCTCCGCGAGCAGCGAGAGCTTGTCGTCCGCGAACGAGATGAAACCGCCGTGCACCGCGGCGACCACGGTCCCGCCGTCGCTCGTACGGATCGTCACCGGGCCCGATTCCAGCACACCCAGAAGCGGCTGGTGACCGGGCATGACGCCGATGTCGCCGGACGTGGTGCGCGCGACGACCAGGTTGGCCTCGCCGGACCAGACACTGCGGTCCGCGGCGACCAGCTCGACGTGCAGCTCAGCAGCCAAGGGTGGCTCCTCGGGTCACCACCCGGCCGTTCGAGCCGGGTGTTGGGTCAATTCTACGGGGCGTGGTGAGGGGGACGGGACACACCCGCCCCCCTCGGTGAGCCATGGGCTCAGGAGACGCCGAGCTCCTTGGCGTTGGCCTTGAGGTCCTCGATGCCACCGCACATGAAGAACGCCTGCTCCGGGAAGTGGTCGTACTCACCGTCGGCGATCGCGTTGAACGCGGCGATCGACTCGTCGAGCGGAACGTCCGAACCGTCCACGCCGGTGAACTGCTTGGCGACGTGGGTGTTCTGGGACAGGAAGCGCTCGATGCGACGGGCGCGGAAGACCGTGAGCTTGTCCTCCTCGCCGAGCTCGTCCATACCGAGAATGGCGATGATGTCCTGGAGGTCCTTGTACTTCTGCAGGATTCCCTTGACCCGCATGGCGGTGTCGTAGTGGTCCTGCGCGATGTAACGCGGGTCCAGGATCCGGGACGTGGAGTCCAGCGGGTCCACGGCCGGGTAGATGCCCTTCTCGGAGATCGGACGGGAGAGAACCGTCGTCGCGTCGAGGTGGGCGAAGGTGGTGGCCGGGGCCGGGTCGGTCAGGTCGTCCGCGGGGACGTAGATCGCCTGCATCGAGGTGATCGAGTGACCGCGGGTCGACGTGATGCGCTCCTGCAGCAGACCCATCTCGTCGGCCAGGTTCGGCTGGTAACCCACCGCGGACGGCATACGGCCGAGCAGGGTGGACACCTCGGAGCCGGCCTGGGTGTACCGGAAGATGTTGTCGATGAAGAAGAGCACGTCCTGCTTCTGCACATCGCGGAAGTACTCCGCCATGGTCAGACCGGCCAGCGCCACACGAAGACGCGTGCCCGGCGGCTCGTCCATCTGACCGAAGACAAGCGCCGTCTTGTCGATGACGCCCGAGTCGGCCATTTCCTCGATGAGGTCGTTGCCCTCACGAGTACGCTCACCGACGCCCGCGAACACCGACACACCGTCGTGGTTGTTGGCCACGCGGTAGATCATTTCCTGGATCAGAACGGTCTTGCCGACACCGGCACCACCGAACAGACCGATCTTTCCACCCTTGACGTACGGGGTGAGAAGGTCGATGACCTTGACGCCGGTCTCGAACATCTCGGTCTTGGACTCGAGCTGGTCGAAGTTGGGCGCCTTGCGGTGGATCGGCCAGCGCTCGGTGACCTCGGCCTCGGCCTCGGGCTTGTTCAGGATCTCACCAAGGGTGTTGAACACCTTGCCCTTGGTGATGTCACCGACGGGGACCGTGATGCCGGTACCCGTGTCGGTCACCGCGGCCTGGCGGACCAGACCGTCGGTGGGCTGCATCGAGATCGCGCGGATCACGCCGTCGCCGAGGTGCTGGGCGACCTCGAGGGTCAGCGTCTTGAGCTTGCCGTCCTCGGCCGGGTCGGCCACCTGGACGGTCAGCGCGTTGTAGATGTCCGGCATCGCGTCGACGGGGAACTCCACGTCGACGACCGGGCCGATGACCCGGGCGACGCGGCCCGTGGCAACGGCCGTCTCAACTGTCGTCGTCATTACTTGTCACTCCCCGCGGTCGCGTCGGCCAGCGCACTGGCACCACCGACGATCTCGCTGATTTCCTGGGTGATTTCGGCCTGGCGGGCCGCGTTGGCAAGCCGGGAGAGGCTCTTGATGAGCTCACCGGCGTTGTCGGTGGCCGACTTCATCGCGCGGCGGCGGGCAGCGTGCTCGGAAGCAGCGGCCTGCAGCAGCGCGTTGTAGATCCGGCTCTCGACGTACCGCGGAAGCAGGGCGTCGAGGACGTCCTCCGCCGACGGCTCGAAGTCGAAGAGCGGCAGGATCTCGCCCTTGCCGTCCTCGTCCTTCGCAGCGTCGAGGCTGAGCGGCAGCATCCGGTTGTCCACCGGGTTCTGCGTCATCATCGACACGAACTCCGTGAAGACGATGTGCAGCTCGTCCACGCCGCCCTCGGCGGTCTCCTGAGTGACCGCTTCAATCAGCGGGGCCGCGGCCCGCTTCGCATCCGCGTACGTCGGGCTGTCGGTGAAGCCCGTCCACGAATCCTCGATCTTGCGCTCGCGGAATCCGTAGTAGGCGACACCCTTGCGGCCGATCACATACGTGACGACCTCCTTGCCCTCACCGCGCAGACGCTCGGTCAGTCGCTCCGCGGCCTTGATGGCGTTGGAGGAGTAACCGCCGGCCAGACCGCGGTCGCTCGTGATGAGCAGGACCGCGGCCCGCGCCGGAGTGTCGGCCTCGGTGGTCAGCGGGTGCTTGGTGGTGGAGCCGGTCGCCACCGCGGTCACCGCACGGGTGAGCTCGGTCGCGTACGGCGTCGACGCCGCCACCTGGCGCTGCGCCTTGACGATGCGCGAAGCGGCGATCATCTCCATCGCCTTGGTGATCTTCTTCGTGGCGGTGACGGAGCGAATGCGGCGCTTGTAAACGCGAAGCTGAGCGCCCATCGATCAGCCCTCGCCCAGGAGCTTGCCGTCCGAGGTCTCGAACTGCTGCTTGAAGGCGGCGACCGCGTCGGCAATCGCCTGCAGCGTGTCGTCGGACATCTTGGCGCCCTCGGCGATGCTGGTCAGGAGGTCCTTGCGCTCACGGCGCAGGTACTCCAGCAGCTCGGTCTCGAAGCGACGGATGTCCTCGACCGGGACGTCGTCCATCTTGCCGTTGGTGCCGGCCCAGATGGAGACGACCTGCTCCTCCACCGGGAACGGCTGGTACTGCGGCTGCTTCAGCAGCTCGACCATGCGCTTACCGCGCTCCAGCGACGCCTTCGAAGCCGCGTCCAGGTCGGAACCGAAGGCGGCGAACGCCTCCAGCTCGCGGTACTGGGCGAGGTCGACACGGAGTCGGCCGGAGACCTGGCGCATCGCCCTGTGCTGGGCGGAGCCACCGACACGGGAGACCGAGATACCGACGTTCAGGGCCGGACGCTGGCCGGCGTTGAACAGGTCGGACTCCAGGAAGCACTGGCCGTCGGTGATGGAGATGACGTTGGTCGGGATGAACGCCGACACGTCGTTCGCCTTGGTCTCGACGATCGGGAGGCCCGTCATCGAACCGGCGCCCATCTCGTCGGAGAGCTTGGCGCAGCGCTCCAGCAGACGCGAGTGGAGGTAGAAGACGTCGCCCGGGTAGGCCTCGCGGCCCGGCGGACGGCGCAGCAGAAGCGACACGGCGCGGTAGGCGTCGGCCTGCTTCGAGAGGTCGTCGAAGATGATCAGGACGTGCTTGCCCTGGTACATCCAGTGCTGGCCGATGGCCGAACCGGTGTACGGCGCAAGGTACTTGAAGCCGGCCGGGTCGGACGCCGGGGCGGCGACGATGGTCGTGTACTCGAGCGCGCCGGCCTCTTCCAGGGCACCACGCACGGAGGCGATGGTGGAACCCTTCTGACCGATGGCGACGTAGATGCAGCGCACCTGCTTGTTCACGTCGCCCGAGCGCCAGTTGTCGCGCTGGTTGATGATCGTGTCGACGGCCAGAGCGGTCTTACCCGTCTGACGGTCGCCGATGATCAGCTGACGCTGGCCGCGGCCGATCGGCACCATGGCGTCGACGGCCTTGTAGCCGGTCTGCATCGGCTCGTGCACCGACTTACGGACCATGACGCCAGGGGCCTGCAGCTCGAGGGCGCGACGGCTGTCGGTCGCGATCTCGCCGAGACCGTCGATCGGGTTGCCGAGCGGGTCGACGACGCGGCCGAGGTAGCCCTCGCCGACGCCGACGGAGAGCACCTCACCGGTGCGCTGCACCGGCTGGCCCTCTTCGATGCCGCTGAACTCGCCAAGGACGATCGCACCGATCTCGCGCTCCTCGAGGTTGAGGGCGAGACCGAGGGTGCCGTCCTCGAACTTCAGCAGCTCGTTCGCCATGGCCGAGGGAAGACCCTCGACCTTCGCGATGCCGTCGCCGGCAACGCTGACCGTACCGACCTCCTCGCGCGAGGCCGCGTCCGGCTTGTACGACTGGACAAAGTTCTCCAGCGCGTCCCGGATCTCCTCCGGCCGGATCGTGAGCTCCGCCATCTGGGTTCCCTGCTCTCCTTGTTGGGCCCGAAGTTTCTTAAGGGGGTCTGGGGGCCGACCCCCAGGAATCTTCTGCAATTTCTGCACGGCCCAACCGGGCCGCTGGTCTTGCTCTGTTCTGTTGCTGCGCTGTGCTCGTCAGCCGGCCATGCGACGGGTCGCCTCGTCGAGGCGCTCCGCGACGGTGCCGTTGATGACCTCGTCGCCGACCCGCACCGCGATCCCGCCGAGGACCGTCGGGTCCACATCGAGATTCAGGTGCATCGGACGGCCGTAGATCTTCGCCAGTGCGGCGCCGAGACGCTGCTTCTGCCGATCGCTCAACGGCACTGCCGAGGTGACCACGGCGACCATCCGGTCCCGGCGCTCCGCGGCAAGCTTGGAGAGGGACTCGAGTCCCGCTTCAAGGCTACGTCCACGCGGCTGGGTCACGAGCCGCACGACGATGCGCTCGGTGGCCGGCCGTGCCTTGCCGCCGAGCAGGCTGCGGAGCAGCTCGCCCTTGGCGACGGGGGACCCGGACTTGCCGGTGAGCGCGGCGCGCAGTTCCTTGTCGGAGGCGACGATCCGGCCGAACCGGAAGAGCTCGTCCTCCACGTCGTCGAGGTCTCCGCTGCGCTGGGCGGCGGTGAGGTCCGCGATGTTCGCCAGTTCCTCGACCGAGTCGACCAAGTCACGCGACTGGGACCAGCGGGAGCGGACCATGCCGGAGATCAGGTCGACCGTTTCGCCGCCCACCTGACCGCGCAGCAGTCGTCCGGCCAGCTCGGCCTTGGCCTCGCCGGCCTGCGACGGGTCGGTCAGGACCCGTCGCAGCGAGACCTCGCGCTGGAGCAGCGCCGTGACGGCGGCCAGCTCCTCGGCGAGCTTCGCCGCGTCGACCGACGTGTTGTCGGTCAGCGCGTCGAGACGCTCACGTGCGGCAGCCAGTGCCTCGCGGCTCGCGCCGTTCATCGGACAGCCTCGGCCTTCGCCTCGAGCTCGTCGAGGAAACGGTCGACGGTGCCGCTCTGCCGGGCGTGGTCCTCCAGGGACTCGCCGACGAGCTTGCCGGCCAGGTCGGTGGCGAGCTTGCCCACGTCCTGGCGCAGCGCCGAGGCGGCGGCCTTGCGGTCGGCCTCGATCTGGGCGTGGCCGGCAGCGATGATTTCCTCGCGCTGCCGCTGGCCTTCCGCCCGCATCTCCTGCAGGATCACGGCGCCCTGCTCCTGAGCCTCCTGGCGCAGGCGCGCGGCTTCGTGGCGGGCCTCGGCGAGCTGAGCCTTGTACTGCTCAAGCACGCTCTGGGCCTCGGTCTGGGCCGCATCGGCCTTTTCGATACCGCCTTCGATGGCCTCGCGACGCTCTTCCAGAACCTTGTTGATGTTCGGGAGGAGCTTCTTGGCGAGGAAGCCGAAGACGATGACAAAGGCGATGAAGCCAATGACGAGCTCAGGGATCGGCGGGACGAGCGGGTTTTCCGGCTTCTCCGCCGCGAACTGAACCAGAGGGTTCACGTCAGTGCCTTCCGTCGAATGGTCTGTTCCCGACCAGTCAGGAGGTCGGGTAGACGAACGGCATGACCAGACCGATCAGGGCGAGCGCCTCACAGAAGGCGAAGCCGAGGATCTGGTTGGCGCGGATCAGGCCGGCAGCCTCGGGCTGACGGGCGAGAGCCTGCGTGCCGTTGCCGAAGATGATGCCGACGCCGACGCCGGGGCCGATGGCGGACAGGCCATAACCGACGGAGCTGAGGGAACCGGTGACGGCGGCAAGGGTCTGGGACATGCCAGTTCTTCCTTCTCTTTCACGGACCGGCGGGGGTTGGCCACCGGACGACTGGGGGTATAGGAGGCGCGATCAGTGGTGCTCGGCGACAGCGCCCTGGATGAAGGTGCACGCCAGGAGCACGAAGACGTACGCCTGAACGGCCTGGATGAAGAGCTCGAAGGCCGTCATCACGAGGACCATCACGAACGACACACCCGCGTAGGCGATACCGATGCCGTTCAGCAGGTACCAGCTGGCGATGGTGAAGAGCAGCAGCAGTGTGTGACCCGCGAACATGTTCGCGAAGAGTCGGACCGCGTGGGTGAAGGGGCGGACCAGGACGTTCGAGAAGAACTCGATGACCATGATCAGCGGCAGGACCGGGCCGAGCGACTTGTCGTAGCCGGTCAGGTTCTTGAAGCCGCCGACGAAGCCGTGCCTCTTGAAGGTGATGCTCATCCAGAGGATGTAGACGGTCAGGGCCAGAGCGGCCGGGTACGCGATGATCGACGTCACCGGGAACTGGGCGAGCGGGATGATCGACCAGAGGTTCATCATCCACACGAAGAAGAAGATCGAGACCATCAGCGGGACGTACTTCTCGCCCTCGCGCTTGCCCAGTGTCTCGTAGACGATTCCGCGGCGCACGAAGTCGTATCCGGCCTCGGCGACCATCTGGAGCTTGCCCGGAACGATCTTCGGCTTACGGAAGGCGGCCCAGAAGAAGCCGACGATGATGACCGTACCGAGGAGCGCCAGCAGCATCGTCTTGTTGAAGTAGATGTTGCTGTCCGCGTCACCGAAGATCGGCTCGAACAGGAAAGAGTGCAAGCCAGGACCCGGGAAACCACAACCGGAGAAGATGTGGCAATCGGTCTCGAAGGCGAGCACCTGCGTCGGGTCAGCACTCACCGCGGGCTCCTTCAGCGTGGCGCATAGGTACGGCAACCTCGTTGTGTCGGCGCGGCGTGGAGCCGCGGTTCGGCACTGGACTGGTGTTACGGATGTGTGAGCGGCAGTCAGGCATTGAGCCTCGCGATCGAGCAGGCGTCAGCTCACATGCCCGCGCCCGCAGTGCCGCAGTTGGAACCGGACGATAGCAGGGTCTTGAACCTGCACTTATCCCGCCCCTACCCTTCACGACTTCGAGCCCGTGTTCTTGGGCTTTTCCGCCTTGTCGGACTCGGGTTCGACGTAAAGGATCTTGGCCTTCATGTGCGCACGCGTCTGTGCGCCGATCCACACGAGAGTCGCCGCGACCAGCGTGATCGCGAAGGCCCTCGGGTTGAACATGGTGGTGTTCTTGAATACGGCGACGAAGATGAACAGCAGGAGAAGCTGAGCCGTGTAGAGCATCAGCCCCATCGCCTGGAACAGGTGGGGCAGGGACCGCGCGGTCCGCTGGAGGACCATGAGTCCGATCCCCATGAAGAGAATCACCACGATCGTCGCAACGACCGCGCCCAGGGCTCCCTTGCCGCCGGCCACGCCGCCACTGATCGCGGCGGCGACAGCACCGGCGACAGCGGTGGGTACGGCGGCTTGGAGGAGAGTCCGGACGTCGTTGGACGGCATGGCGGCAGCTCCGCTTGCAGGGGGTGGGCAGTGTGTCGTCATGGACGAGCGTAGGCCCGGTCCGGGTCGATGCCTCGGGCCGATGGACCGTGGTACTCAGATCCCTCAACTCCGTCACCGGGCTTCGTGAACGGTATCACAAACTATTTGATGAGGTCTTTACCAAGAAAGTGTGCCTGCTGTCACACGTGAGGGTGAACCTGCCCGTGTGAGCAAGACAACTCAATGTCTTGCCTGGTATTGCCCCTCGATGACCGAATCGTCAACGCGAAGAATTGGCCTTATCTCTGTCCGAAAAACGCGAACGTGGGCCGATCGCGGTCGCCCCGTTGACGCCGGAAACCCCCACCACGACCGGGGCCCCCTCCTGGAGCTCCTGCCCCTCCCGCGCCATCTGCGCCTCCGTGCACCGCTGTTGGGCCCCGTCCGGAGATGACGGTTCCGCTTCGGGCACCTCGCCCTTGCCGCGGTACCTGCGGTAGCGGGGCGGTACGAACCGTTCCGCCCAGTACGGCGCCCGCGGGGTGAACCGGGGCATCAGCAGCAGTACGAGACCCAGCGCGCTCAGCCCCATGATGACCAGCACGATCCACAGGGACGCCGAGTGCACCGAGTAGCCGACCGCGCCGAAGGCGATCAGGGCCGACCAGAAGTACATGATCAGCACGGACCTGCTGTGCGAATGACCGATCTCCAGGAGCCGGTGGTGCAGGTGGCCGCGGTCTGCCGCGAACGGCGACTTGCCGTTCCACGTACGCCGCACGATCGCCAGCACCAGGTCGGCGGCCGGGATCGCGATGATGGTCAGCGGCAGCAGTAGCGGGATGAAGACCGGCAGCATCGCCTGGGTGGCCTCGCGCTCGCTGCCCGCGAAGAGCTTCATCGTGTCCGGGTCGACCTGCCCGGTGACGGAGATCGCGCCGGCCGCCAGCACGAGGCCGATCAGCATCGATCCCGAGTCCCCCATGAAGATCCGGGCCGGGTGCATGTTGTGCGGCAGAAAGCCCAGGCACATGCCCATCAGGATCGCCGTGAACAGCGTCGCGGGGGCCGCCGCCTCGATCATGTGCCCGTACCAGAGCCGGTAGGTGTACAGGAAGAACGCGGCGGAGGCGATGCACACCATGCCCGCCGCGAGACCGTCCAGACCGTCGACGAAGTTGACCGCGTTGATGGTGATGACGACCAGGGCCACCGTGAGCAGCGTGCCCTGCCACTGGGTGAGCGCGACGGTGCCGACGCCGGGGATCGGCAGCCACAGGATCGTCAGGCCCTGGATGACCATGACCGCGGCGGCGATCATCTGACCGCCGAGCTTGATCAGTGCGTCGATCTCGAACTTGTCGTCCAGAACACCGATCAGCCAGATCAATGCGGCCCCGGAGAGCAGCGCCCGCGGCTCGCTGGAGAGCCGGAAGACGCTGTCGAGGTTGTACAGATGGGCCGCGACGATCAGTCCCGCGCACAGTCCGCCGAACATGGCGATGCCACCGAGCCGCGGTGTCGGTTCTCGGTGGACGTCACGCGCACGGATCGCGGGCATCGCCCCGACCGCGATGGCGAACTTGCGCACCGGGCCGGTCAGCAGATAGGTCACCGCGGCCGTGACACAGAGCGTCAGCAGGTAATCACGCACGGGCTGCCCCATAGATTTCGCCGGCCATCTCAGCCCACACCTTAACTACGTCGGGCTCATGGTTGAGGACACGGAGACCGGGCGGACGGTTGCACCGACCACGTCTACCCCGGATAGGGCGGATATTTCCGGGCCAGTTCGCGGACCTCCGCCCGGATGTCGCCCTCCTCGCGCACCGCCGCCCCGAAGAGCTCCGCCAGCCGCGCCATGTCGGCGTCGTCCATGCCCTGGGTGGTGACCGCCGCGGTGCCGAGCCGGATGCCCCGGGCGTCCCCGTACGGAAGCGCGCAGGTGTCCAGCACCAGGCCCGCCGCCGCCAGCCGGGCACGGGCGGTGGGCCCGTCGGTGCCGAGCGGATCCGGGTCCGCGACGATCAGGTGGGTGTCCGTGCCGCCCGTGGTGACCTCGAAGCCCTCGGCCTCCAGTCCGGCGGCCAGCACCCGGGCGTGGGCCACCACCCGGTGGGCGTACTCCGTGAACGCCGGTGTCGCCGCCTCCCCGAACGCGACGGCCTTCGCGGCGACGGTGTGCATCTGCGCGCCGCCCTGGGTGAAGGGGAAGACCGCCCGGTCGATCCGTTCGGCCAGCTCCGCACCGCACAGGATCATCCCGCCGCGCGGTCCGCGCAGCACCTTGTGCGTGGTCGCGCAGACCACATCGGCGTACGGCACCGGACTCGGTGCCGCTCCCCCGGCGATCAGTCCCATCGGGTGGGCGGCGTCGGCGATGAGGTACGCGCCCACCTCGTCGGCGATGTCCCGGAAGAGTCCGTAGTCGGGATGGCGGGGGTACGAGATCGAGCCGCTGACGATCGCCTTGGGACGATGCGCCCGGGCCAGGGTGCGCACCTGCTCGTAGTCGATCAGGCCGCTCTCGGAGTCGACCCCGTATCCGATGAACTCGAACCAGCGGCCGGAGAAGTTGGCGGGCGAGCCGTGGGTGAGATGTCCGCCGTACGGGAGCCCCATCGCCAGGACGGTGTCGCCGGGGCGGAGCAGGGCCGCGTACGCGGCGAGGACGGCGGAGGAGCCGGAGTGTGCCTGGACGTTGGCGTGTTCGGCGCCGAACAGTGAGGTGGCCCGTCGGCAGGCGATGCGTTCGGCGGCGTCGGCCTGCTCGCAGCCGCCGTGGTAGCGGGCGTCGGGGTAGCCCTCGGCGTACTTGTTGGCGAGCGGCGAGCCGAGGGCGGCGAGAACCGCCGGCGAGGTGAAGTTCTCGGCGGCGATCAGCTGAAGGGTGGTCGACTGCCGGTGCAGCTCACCCAGCAGTACGGCGGCGATCTCCGGGTCCTCCCGGAGCAGGGCGCCGAAGTCCTGCGGCAGGGTGGTCCCGGTGTCGGAGGGGGGTGCGGCAGGAGTGGTGACCGGCATCTGACGGCTCCGGGCCTGGGGAGGGGGTGCGCTGGCGTCCACTCCAAATGTAGGCCCGGGAAGGGCCTCCTGCCCGCTGTGCGGCGACGCCGTACACCCGTTGGCCTCCCCGTACCCGGGCCCCTCGTACGGCTGTCAGAGTGGCACGGACGCGCCCGTTCTTCAGTGCGTGGCCGGCACGCCGGTCAGCGCGGTGACGACCGGGTCGAACACCCTTCCCGACGCACCCCTCGCACCGCTCGGCCCCGGGGGGGCCTCCCGGGCTTCGGCCCGCTGCGCCGGCCTCCGGCCGTCGGGGCGGGCGGCAGCGCCGCCTCCTCAGTGACCGGCCGCGATGCCCGTCAGGGCCGTGACGACCGGGTCGAGGGCCTGGTTGATCTCGTCGCCGATGGACCGGAAGAACGTGATCGGAGCACCGTACGGGTCGTAGACCTCGTCGGCCTCGGCGGTGGGGGCCAGCAGCCAGCCGCGCAGCGCGGCCGCGGCGCGGACCAGGGCGCGGGCGCGTTCGACGACGCCCTCGTCGCGCGCGTCGGGCAGCGTGGCGGGGTCTATGGCCCGGACCAGCCGGGTGAATTCCTTGAGGGTGAAGGTCCGCAGGCCGGCCGAGTGACCCATCGAGATGACCTGGGCCCGGTGGTCGCGCGTGGCGGTGAGCACCAGGTCGGCGCGGATCACGTGCTCGTCGAGCAGTTCCCGGCCGACGAAGCCGGTGGTGTCGGCGCCGAAGTCGGCGAGGACGGTCTCGGCGTTGGCCTCCATGGGGGCGCCTTCGTGGCCCCAGGTGCCCGCGCTCTCCACGATCAGACCGCCCTGGCACGGATCGCCGAGGCGGTCCACCAGGGCGTGCCGGGTCAGCCGCTCGGTGATCGGTGAGCGGCAGACGTTGCCGGTGCTGACGTGGAGGATGCGGAAAGTGTCGGCCCGCCCCGCTATGCCACGCCCCTCAGGGGCGGTCAATTGGCCACCTCGAGGTCGGGTACCACCTTGCGGAGTTCCTCGACGGAGAGCGCGCCCGCGCGCAGCAGTACGGGGACCTTGCTGGTCACGTCGACGATCGACGACGGCACGATGCCGGGTGTCGGGCCGCCGTCGAGGTAGACGGAGACCGAGTCGCCGAGCATCTCCTGGGCGGCGTCGCAGTCCTCGGGGGCCGGGTGGCCGGTGAGGTTGGCGCTGGAGACGGCCATCGGGCCGACCTCGGTGAGCAGCTCGATGGCGACCGGGTGCAGCGGCATCCGGATGGCGACGGTGCCGCGGGTGTCGCCGAGGTCCCACTGGAGCGACGGCTGGTGCTTGGCGACGAGCGTGAGGGCACCGGGCCAGAAGGCGTCGACGAGCTCCCAGGCCTGCTCGGAGAAGTCGGTGACCAGTCCGTGCAGGGTGTTCGGGGAGCCGATCAGGACGGGTGTCGGCATGTTGCGGCCGCGGCCCTTGGCGTCCAGCAGGTCGGCGACGCCCTCGGAGCTGAAGGCGTCCGCGCCGATCCCGTACACGGTGTCGGTGGGCAGCACGACCAGTTCGCCGCGGCGGACGGCCGACGCGGCCTCACGCAGACCCGTCGTACGGTCGGTCGCGTCGTTGCAGTCGTATCGCCGTGCCATCAGCCGGCCTCCTCAAGCGTGTACGGGTATGACGGGTACGGGTCGTGCGGGTGGTGGCCGGCGGTCACGGCATGGCCTTGCGGGCCGTGGCGAACCGCGGCCGGTTGTTCAGGTCGGGGTGGTCGGCCGCGTCGGCCCAGCCGCGTTCCTCGGTGAAGATCCACGGCACCTGGCCGCCCTGGGTGTCGGCGTGCTCGATGACGACGAGGCCGCCGGGGCGCAGCAGGCGGTGTGCGGTGCGTTCGATGCCGCGGATGGTGTCGAGACCGTCCTCGCCGGAGAACAGGGCCATCTCCGGGTCGTGGTCGCGGGCCTCGGGTGCCACGTACTCCCACTCGGTGAGCGGGATGTACGGCGGGTTGGAGATGACCAGGTCGACCTGGCCGTCGAGCTCGGGGAGGGCCGTGAGCGCGTCTCCGCGGTGGACGGTGACCCTGGACCCCTCGGCGTTCTTCCTGGTCCACTTGAGGGCGTCGTCGGAGAGCTCCACGGCGTGCACCCGGGAGCGCGGCACCTCCTGGGCCATGGCCAGGGCGATGGCGCCCGATCCGCTGCACAGGTCGACGACGACCGGTTCGACGACGTCCATCGCGCGTACGGCGTCTATCGCCCAGCCGACGACCGATTCGGTCTCCGGGCGGGGAACGAAGACACCGGGGCCGACCTGGAGCTCCAGGTAGCGGAAGAAGGCGCGTCCGGTGATGTGCTGGAGCGGTTCGCGGGCCTCGCGGCGGGCGACGGCCTCCCAGTACCGGGCGTCGAAGTCCGCGTCCGGCACATGGTGCAGCTCGCCCCGCTTGACGCCGTGCACGAACGCGGCGAGTTCCTCCGCGTCGAATCGCGGCGAGGGCACACCGGCGTCGGCCAGCCGCTGAGTGGCCTGGGCCACCTCGGCGAGCAGCAGGTTCATCGCGGTTCTCCGTACGGGGTTACGGGGTGGGGCGGGCTTTGTTTACGCGGCGGCGAGCTTGGCTGCCGAGTCGGCGTCGACGCAGGCCTGGATCACGGCATCCAGATCGCCGTCGAGCACCTGGTCCAAGTTGTACGCCTTGAAGCCGACACGGTGGTCCGAGATCCGGTTTTCCGGGAAGTTGTACGTACGGATCTTCTCGGAACGGTCGACCGTGCGCACCTGACTGCGTCGTACGTCCGAGGCTTCCTGCTCGGCGGCCTCCTGGGCGGCGGCGAGCAGTCGCGAACGGAGGATACGCATGGCCTGCTCCTTGTTCTGGAGCTGGCTCTTCTCGTTCTGGCAGGAGGCGACGACACCGGTCGGCAGGTGGGTGATGCGGACCGCCGAGTCGGTGGTGTTGACCGACTGGCCGCCGGGGCCCGAGGAGCGGTAGACGTCGATGCGGAGATCGTTGGCGTGGATCTCGACGTCGACCTCCTCGGCCTCGGGTGTGACGAGCACGCCGGCGGCGGAGGTGTGGATGCGGCCCTGGGACTCGGTGGACGGCACGCGCTGCACCCGGTGCACCCCGCCCTCGTACTTCAGCCGGGCCCAGACGCCCTGACCGGGCTCGGTGGCGCCGTTGCCGCCCTTGGTCTTCACGGCGACCTGGACGTCCTTGTAGCCGCCGAGCTCGGACTCGGTGGAGTCGATGATCTCGGTCTTCCAGCCGACCCGCTCGGCGTAGCGCAGATACATCCGCAGCAGATCGCCGGCGAACAGGGCGGACTCGTCGCCGCCCGCGCCCGCCTTGATCTCCAGGAGCACGTCCTTGTCGTCGCTGGGGTCGCGCGGGACCAGGAGGAGGCGGAGCTTCTCGGTGAGCTCTTCGCGCTGCTTCTCCAGGTCCTTGACCTCGGCGGCGAAGTCGGGGTCGTCGGCGGCCAGCTCGCGGGCCGTCTCGATGTCGTCCCCGGTCTGCTTCCAGGAGCGGTACACGGCGACGATCGGGGTCAGCTCGGCGTAGCGCTTGTTGAGCCCCCGCGCAATGGCCTGGTCGGCGTGGACCGCGGGGTCCGCGAGCTTCTTCTCGAGATCGGCCTGTTCACCGATCAGTTCCTCGACCGCCTCGAACATCTTCGGGCTCCTGGTTTCTTCACTCAAACGTGCCTGCTGGACGACGTGATGCCGTCCGGGCAGGGTACGGGGACGGCCCGTGCCCCGGGCCGGAAAAAAACGCCGGCCTCGGCGCCCCCGGGAAGAGGGCGCCGAGAACCGGCGCAGTGGCTCGCTACTTGCTGGCGGAGCCGGCAGCCTTGCCGAAGCGGGCCTCGAAGCGGGCCACGCGGCCACCGGTGTCGAGGATCTTCTGCTTGCCCGTGTAGAACGGGTGGCACTCGGAGCAGACGTCGGCGCGGATGCTGCCGGTGTCGAGGGTGCTCCGGGTCGTGAACGAGGCGCCACAGGTGCAGCTGACCTGCGTCTCGACGTACTCGGGGTGGATGTCGCGCTTCAAGGGTTTCTCCTAGGTTCGGGAGGGCACCGGGTCGTACGCACGGATTGCGCGTCCGTGAACCGGGGCCGACGTACCAGTCTGCCAGGACCGGCCGCATCTCCCAAAACCGGGGGCGGGCCGCACCTATTCCCGGCCCGTCCGCTTACGGCCTCGCCCGCGATTGTCAGCGGCGTCCACTGCCAGTCGTGGGCGAGGTCGTCACCGTACGACGCGGCCCGCGACGCCCTTGTCGCCCGCCGACTTCTCGGTGGCGGAGGCCGGGATCGCCCGGTCTTGCTCGAGCGCCGCCCAGACCTGCTGGGCGGACTTCTCCAGCGGTACGACGCGGTTCGGGTCGGCAGGGTCGTACTGCACGGGCAGGGTGACCATGTGGACGTTCTTCGAAGCGAGCCCCTTGAGGCCGTTGGCGAAGCGGGTGAGCTCCTCGACCGAACCCAGGTCCGAATCGGCGGTGACGGCCTTGGTCGCGGCGTCGGCGAGGTCGAAGAGCGTCTTCGGGTTCGAGAACACTCCGACGCTCTTGGCCTGTTCCATCAGCGCCTTGATGAACGCCTGCTGGAGCTGGATGCGCCCGAGGTCGCTGCCGTCGCCGACGCTCTTGCGGGTGCGGACAAGGCCCAGCGACTGCTCGCCGTCGAGGGTGTGGGTGCCGGGCTCCAGATCCAGATGGCTCTTGGGGTCGTGGATCGCCTCGGTGGTGGTGATCTCCACGCCGCCCAGTACGTCGATGAGCTTCTTGAAGCCGGTGAAGTCGACTTCGAGGTAGTGGTCCATGCGGATGCCGGACATGGACTCGACGGTCTTGACCGCGCAGGCCGGGCCGCCGACCTCGTACGCCGTGTTGAACATGGCGCGCTGCTCGCCCGCGACGGTCTTGCCCGTGGTGTCGCTGGTGCAGTCGGGGCGGGTGATGAGGGTGTCGCGCGGGATGGAGACGACGGAGGCCGCCTTGTGGCCCTTGTTGAGGTGGACGACCATCGCGGTGTCGGAGCGGGCCGTTCCCTCGTCTGCGCCGTAGGCGGAGTTGGCGCCGGAGCGGGAGTCGGAGCCGAGCACCAGGATGTCCTCGGAGCCGTTGTCCACGTTGTCGGGGCGGTTCTTGCCGAGCGCCGCGTTGATGTCGACGGCCTTGAGGTTGCCATTGAGCTTCAGATAGGCGTATCCGAGCCCTCCGCCGCCGACGACCACGGCACCGGCCAGCGTCCAGGCCGCGATCACCGTCGCCCTGCGTCGGCGTGACGGCTTCTTCCGGCGTTTGCCGGTGGGACGTATTCGGCCGCCGCTCCCGCTCTGCTCGGTCATCCGTCTCCTTCGGTCGTCAGCTGTTCCCGGCTATCCCCAGCAGCGGCGTTCGGGCACTGGTGTATCGGCTCTTTCGTCGGCTTTGGCGACTTGTCGGTACTTCGTACGACGCCGCGGCACGAAGAAGGGTTGCACAGCGACCTGTGACGTCCGGATGAGGACGGCGTGGGGACAAAAGGGATGCGCGACCTCGGCGAACAGCGGGTGACCCTGCGCTCACCTGCGGTTTCTTGCCCGGTACAGCCCTGAGGGCGGCGGCGGTCGTGGCGCCCGTCATGTGGCGAAGGTCTCGGATCTACCGAAAGGGCCGGATCGGCTGCGTCACACCCGCGCACACCTGACGACACAGGGCCGCCCCCGTCACCGGAGTGACGGGGGCGGCCCTGTGGAATCAGCTGATCCGGTACGGCGGTCAGTCGTTGCCGTTGCCCGGAGCGGGCGTCGTCTTCTGGATCTGGAGCAGGAACTCCGCGTTGGACTGGGTCTTCTTCATCCGGTCCAGGAGGAGCTCGATCGCCTGCTGCTGGTCGAGCGCGTGCAGCACCCGGCGCAGCTTCCAGACAATCGCCAACTCGTCGCTGCCGAGCAGGATTTCTTCCTTACGGGTGCTGGACGCGTCGACGTCCACCGCCGGGAAGATGCGCTTGTCCGAGAGCTTCCGGTCGAGCTTGAGCTCCATGTTGCCGGTGCCCTTGAACTCCTCGAAGATCACCTCGTCCATGCGCGAGCCGGTCTCGACGAGCGCGGTGGCCAGGATGGTCAGCGAGCCGCCGTCCTCGATGTTGCGCGCGGCACCGAAGAAGCGCTTCGGCGGGTACAGCGCGGTCGAGTCGACACCACCGGACAGGATGCGGCCGGAGGCGGGGGCCGCGAGGTTGTACGCGCGGCCGAGGCGGGTGATGGAGTCCAGCAGGACGACCACGTCGTGACCCAGCTCGACGAGACGCTTCGCGCGCTCGATGGCCAGCTCGGCGACGGTGGTGTGGTCCTCGGCGGGGCGGTCGAAGGTCGAGGAGATGACCTCGCCCTTCACCGACCGCTGCATGTCGGTGACCTCTTCCGGACGCTCGTCGACCAGGACGACCATCAGGTGGCACTCGGGGCTGTTGACCGTGATCGCGTTGGCGATCGCCTGCAGGATCATCGTCTTGCCGGTCTTCGGCGGGGCCACGATCAGGCCTCGCTGCCCCTTGCCGATCGGGGCGACCAGGTCGATGATCCGCGTCGTCAGCACGTTGGAGTCGGTCTCCAGACGGAGCCGGTCCTGCGGGTAGAGCGGGGTCAGCTTCTGGAACTCCGGGCGGCCGCGGCCGGTTTCGGGCGCCATGCCGTTGACCGAGTCGAGGCGGACCAGTGCGTTGAACTTCTCGCGGCGCTCGCCGTCCTTGGGCTGGCGCACCGCACCGGTGACGTGGTCACCCTTGCGCAGGCCGTTCTTGCGGACCTGGGCGAGCGAGACGTACACGTCGTTCGGGCCCGGCAGGTAGCCGGAGGTCCGGATGAACGCGTAGTTGTCGAGGATGTCCAGGATGCCCGCGACGGGGATCAGGACATCGTCGTCGGACACCGGGACCTCGTTGGCGAACTCCTCCCGGCCACGGCGTCCACGGCGGTCGCGGTATCGACCGCGGCGACCGCGCCGGCCGCCCGCCTCGTCGTCGTAACCGTCGTCCTGCGGGCCGCCACCCTGCTGGCCCTGACGCTGCTGGCGCTGGCCGCCCTGCTGGCCCTGGCCGCCGCCCTGCTCGTCGCCCTTGCCACGGCGGTCGCGCTGACGGTCGCGGCGCTCCCCGCGCTCCCCGCGCTCCTGGCGGTCACCGCGCTGGCCGCGGTCCTGACGGTCGCCCCGGCGGCCCTCGGCCGTGTCGGCGGCCGCTTCGGCCTTGGCGTCGGCGCGCTCCTCGCTCTTCGGCTCGGCCTGCGCCTCCGCCTTGGCCTCGGCGGACGGCTTGCTCTCCGCCTTGGTCTCCGGGCTGCCCGCCGACGCGGTGGCACGGCGCCGACGACGCTCGCCCGTGGGCTGGTCGTCGCTGGCCGGCTGGCCGGGAATGTCGATCTGCTGCTGGGCAGCCGCCTTCTCGGCGGGCGCGGCGGCCGCGGCCGCGTCCCCGGTGCGCGCCTTGGAGGTGGCACGGCGCTTCGGCTTGGTCTCGGCTTCCGCGGCGGGCGCGGCGGCCTTGGGCGCGGCGGTGCTACCGGCCTGCGCCTCCTTGATGACCTCGATCAGCTGGCCCTTGCGCATCCGCGCGGTGCCCTTGATACCGAGGCCGGACGCGACCTGCTGCAGCTCGGCCAGGACCATGCCGTCAAGGCCGGTGCCGGAGCGGCGGCGCCGTGCGGTGGTGCCAGTGGCAGCACCTTCGGCGGGCGCAGCGCTGTCGACACTCTTGTCGGCAGTCACGCCCATCAGATCGGTGGTGTCGCTCACGAAGGGTCCTTCCCTGGAGCGGACGTCGGCCTTCTGGCTCGGCGACCGGTTGTGCTGTCCGACTGCGGTCTTTTCTTGCGGACCGTGCCGGGGCGGTGGTCCGCCGGGTACGGCGGAAAGATGAAGGTGTGCATGGGTCCGGCGCGAGCATCCCCCTGCTCGGCCCACTCCTGGACAAGCGAGGGGTGTCGTGCCGGTTCCGGAGCGTGCACGAAACTGCTCAGGCAGGCTGCTCAGGCAGTTGGGGAGACTCCCGGAAGAAATGGTGGTCCCGGAAAGGGACACGAAGCAACGCGCCACATAGACGTCGATTGCAGACTTGAGGTTAACACTACCGGCTCCAACAAACATTCCCCCTCTCACTCACCGGCAATCACGTCTCGGCTACGGGGCGAGCGGCAGCACACTCGCACCCGGGGCGTCGAGAGCGAGCCGATTGGCCGCCCATCCCTCGCCCGCCAGCCGTGCGACCTTGTCGGCCGCACCGTCCTCGGCCAGTGCGAGCACGGTCGGCCCGGCACCGGAGATGACTGCGGGTACGCCGTCGGCGCGCAGTCGGTTCACGAGTTCCACGCTCTGCGGCATCGCCGGGGAGCGGTACTCCTGGTGCAGCCGGTCCTCGGTGGCGGTGAGCAGCAGCTCGGGACGCCTGGTCAGGGCCTCGACGAGGAGCGCGGCACGGCCTGCGTTGAAGGCCGCGTCGACATGCGGGACCGCGCGCGGCAGCAGTCCGCGGGCGGTCTCGGTCAGGACCGGTCTGCCAGGGACGAAAACCACCGGAACGATGGAGTCGGCGGGGTCCATCCTGATCGCGCGGGCCGATCCGCCGTCCGTCCAGGCGAGGGTGAAGCCGCCGAGCAGACAGGCCGCGACGTTGTCGGGGTGGCCCTCGATCTCGGTGGCGAGTTCCAGCAGCGCGGCGTCGTCGAGGCGGGCGTCACCGCCGGTCGTCACGGCGCGGGCCGCGACGATACCGGCGCAGATGGCGGCGGAGGACGAGCCGAGGCCGCGCCCGTGCGGGATGCGGTTGGCGCACACGATCTCCAGGCCGCGGGGCTGCCCGCCGAGCAGGTCGAAGGCGGTGCGCAGGGAGCGTACGAGGAGGTGGCTCTCGTCGCGGGGCAGCGTGTCAGCACCCTCACCCGCGATGTCGATGTGCAGTCCGGAGTCGGCTACGCGGACGACGACGTCGTCGTACAGGCCCAACGAAAGGCCGAAGGCGTCGAAACCCGGGCCCAGGTTGGCGCTGGTCGCAGGGACGCGCACCCGGACGGCGGCGGCTCGGAAGGCGGGACCGGCCATCGCTTAGACGACTCTCCTTGTGAGGCGGCGGGGGTGGTGAAGCGTTTTCTCGATGACGGCGGGAAGCCGTGGCGGCGGGGAGTGGAATTCCGGGGAAACCGACGGCCACAACGACCCATGCACCGCGAGGGATGCGGTGGGGTGGATTGGTTACAGCTTATCGAAGGAAGGTTCTGTCGCGACATAGGGCGCACAAGAGGCGCACGATGCGTGTCGCCCGCCTCCTATGCGCTCTCCGCCCCGAAAAGAGACGGTTGAGCTGGGTTCCTACCGACAGGTGACCGAACTGCCCGTCGGCGGTGCGCCGGGGTTCACCGCCGACGACCGATCCGGCCCCGGCCCGCCGCCGACCGTTGTCGGCGGCGGGCCGGGGCCGGTCCGGGTCGTCGGTGAAGACTGGCCGGCGCGGATACCGTCGGGTTCCCGGTGGTTACGCGAGACCCAGCTTCTCGGCGGCGGCGGCCGCGTCGACCGGGACCGTGACCGGCTGCGGAGCACCCGCGACGGCCCAGTCGGGGTCCTTGAGCCCGTTGCCGGTGACCGTGCAGACGATCTTCTGGCCGGGGTCGACCCTGCCCTCTTCGGCGGCCTTCAGCAGACCGGCGACGGACGCAGCCGAAGCGGGCTCCACGAAGACGCCCTCCTGCGAGGCCAACAGCCGGTAGGCGGACAGAATTTGACGGTCCGTCACCTCATCGATGACGCCGCCCGATTCATCCCGGGCGTCCAATGCGTACTGCCAGGAGGCCGGGTTGCCGATCCGGATCGCGGTGGCGACGGTCGACGGGTCCTTGACGATCTCACCGCGGACGATCGGCGCGGAACCGGAGGCCTGGAAGCCCCACATGCGCGGGGTGCGGGTGGCCATACCGTCCCCCGCGTACTCCTTGTACCCCTTCCAGTACGCGGTGATGTTGCCCGCGTTGCCGACCGGGAGGACATGGATGTCCGGGGCGTCGCCGAGCGCGTCGACGATCTCGAACGCTGCGGTCTTCTGGCCCTCGATACGGACCGGGTTGACCGAATTGACCAACGCCACCGGGTAGTTGTCCGACAAGGAGCGGGCCAGCGTCAGGCAGTCGTCGAAATTGCCGTCGACCTGGAGGATCTTGGCGCCGTGCACGAGCGCCTGGCCCATCTTGCCGAGTGCGATCTTGCCCTGCGGCACGAGGACGGCGCAGACCATGCCCGCCCGTACCGCGTACGCGGCGGCGGAGGCGGAGGTGTTGCCGGTGGAGGCGCAGATGACGGCCCGCGCACCCTCCTCCTTGGCCCGGGTGATGGCCATCGTCATGCCGCGGTCCTTGAAGGACCCGGTGGGATTGGCGCCCTCGACCTTGAGGTGCACCTCGCAGCCCGTGCGCTCGGAGAGGACCTGAGCGGGGACGAGCGGCGTACCACCCTCACGGAGCGTGACGACCTGCGTCGTGCTCGTGACCGGAAGGCGGTCCCGGTACTCCTCGATGATGCCGCGCCACTGGTGGGTGCCCTTGCTGGTCATGGGTCCTTACTCCCCTTCAACACGCATGATGCTGGCGACACCGCGCACGGTGTCGAGCTTGCGCAGCGCTTCGACGGTCGCCGAGAGGGCGGCGTCGGGCGCGCGGTGGGTGACCACGACGAGAGAGGCCTCGCCGCCCTCCCGTCGTCCGCCGCCACCCTGCTCGATGGCGACTTCGTCGCCGCTGCTCGGATTCCTGCCCTGCTGGCGGACGGTGTCGATCGACACGCCCTGTTCGGCGAAGACCGTCGCGACCTGGGCGAGTACGCCAGGCTTGTCGGCCACGTCGAGGCTGATGTGGTACCGCGTGACGACCTCGCCCATGGGACTGACCGGCAGGCGGGTGTACGCGGACTCGCCGGGGCCGGTGGCCTCGTTGAGTTTGTTGCGGCAGACCGCGACCAGGTCGCCGAGGACCGCGGACGCGGTCGGCGAGC
This sequence comes from Streptomyces sp. NPDC015032, assembly GCF_043080425.1. Taxonomy (NCBI): domain Bacteria; kingdom Bacillati; phylum Actinomycetota; class Actinomycetes; order Kitasatosporales; family Streptomycetaceae; genus Streptomyces; species Streptomyces sp. NPDC015032. Next base: position 80,199 of record NZ_JBIBVN010000011.1, read on the forward strand.
CGCCGGCGCCGGGGCCGTAGAACATGAGCTGCCCGGCCGCCTCGGCCTCGACGAAGACCGCGTTGTACGCCTCGCGGACGGAGGCCAGCGGGTGGCTCAGCGGGATCATCGCCGGGTGCACACGCGCGGTGACGGACTGCCCGTCGGCGGCGCGCTCGCAGATGGCGAGGAGCTTGACGGTGCAGCCCATGCGGCGGGCGGAGGCGATGTCGGCGGCGGTGACCTCGGTGATGCCCTCGCGGTGCACGTCACCGATCCTGACCCGGGTATGGAAGGCGATGCCGGCCAGGATCGCGGCCTTGGCGGCGGCGTCGAAGCCCTCGACGTCGGCGGTCGGGTCGGCCTCCGCGTAGCCGAGAGCGGTGGCCTCGTCGAGCGCCTCGGAGTATCCGGCTCCGCTGGTGTCCATCCGGTCGAGGATGAAGTTGGTGGTGCCGTTCACGATGCCGAGGACCCGGTTGACCTTGTCGCCCGCGAGGGATTCGCGCAGCGGCCGTACGAGCGGGATGGCGCCGGCCACGGCGGCCTCGTAGTACAGGTCCCGGCCGTGCTGCTCGGCGGCGGCGTGCAGGGCGGCGCCGTCCTCGGCCAGCAGTGCCTTGTTGGCGGAGACCACGCTCGCGCCGTGCTCGAAGGCGGTGGTGATGAGGGTACGGGCGGGCTCGATGCCCCCGATGACCTCGATGGCGACGTCGATGTCACCCCGTTTGACCAGAGCAGTCGCATCGGTGGTGATCAGTGCGGGGTCAATGCCCTCCCGCACCCTGGAAGGCCGGCGCACGGCGACACCGGCGAGCTCGACCGGTGCGCCGATGCGCGCGGCGAGGTCGTCGGCGTGCGTCATCATGATGCGCGCCACCTCTGAGCCGACCACTCCACAGCCCAGCAGCGCCACCTTCAGCGGACGCGTACGCATCATCCGACCTCGTTTCCTTTACATCTGATGTGTGGTCCAGTCTCACTCACCGGACGGGCGTTCCTGCCACTCGTCCGGATCCTGAGACATCTATGGGGGTCCTGGGGTAAACCCCGGGAAAAACGGCGTCAGCCGACATCCAGACGCAGGAGATCTTCCTCCGTCTCGCGCCGGACGATCACCCGAGCCTCCCCGTCGCGCACCGCGACGACGGGCGGGCGAAGAGCATGGTTGTAGTTGCTCGCCATCGAGCGGCAGTACGCGCCGGTGGCGGGCACGGCGATCAGGTCGCCGGGCGCCAGGTCGGACGGCAGGAAGGCGTCCTTGACCACGATGTCGCCGCTCTCGCAGTGCTTGCCGACGACGCGGACGAGCATCGGTTCGGCGTCCGAGGTGCGCGAGACGAGCGCCACGGAGTACTCGGCGTCGTACAGCGCGGTGCGGATGTTGTCCGACATGCCGCCGTCGACGCTGATGTACGTACGCAGCCCCTCCAGGGGCTTGATGGTGCCGACCTCGTACAGCGTGAAGGCGGTGGGGCCGACGATGGCGCGTCCCGGCTCGACGGAGATCCGGGGGGTGGCGAGGCCGGCCGCCTCGCACTCGCGGGTGACGATGCCGCCGAGCGCCTTGGCGATCTCGTGCGGCTCGCGCGGGTCGTCCTCGGAGGTGTAGGCGATGCCCAGCCCGCCGCCCAGGTCGATCTCGGGCAGCTCGACGCCGTGCTCGTCGCGCACCTCGGCGAGCAGCTGCACCACGCGCCGGGCGGAGACCTCGAAGCCCGCCATGTCGAAGATCTGCGAGCCGATGTGCGAGTGGATGCCGATGAGTTCCAGACCGTCGAGGGCGAGTGCCCGGCGCACCGCCTCGGCGGCCTGTCCCCCGGCCAGTGCGATCCCGAACTTCTGGTCCTCGTGCGCGGTGGCGATGAACTCGTGGGTGTGCGCCTCGACACCGACGGTCACCCGGATCTGTACCCGCTGCCGCTTGCCGAGCCGCTGCGCGATGTGCGCGACCCGGGCGATCTCCTGGAAGGAGTCGAGCACGATCCGTCCGACACCTGCGGTGACCGCCCGCTCGATCTCCGCGGCAGTCTTGTTGTTGCCGTGGAAGGCGATGCACTCGGCGGGCATCCCGGCGTCCAGCGCGCAGGTCAGCTCGCCCCCCGAGCAGACATCGAGGTTGAGGCCCTCCTCATGGAGCCAGCGCACGACGGCTCGCGACAGGAACGCCTTGCCGGCGTAGAACACATCGGCGTTCGGCCCGAAGGCCTCGGCCCAGGCCCGGCAGCGGGCCCGGAAGTCGGTCTCGTCGAGGAAATAGGCGGGAGTGCCGAACTCCTCGGCCAGCCGCGTCACTTCGATCCCGCCGACGGCGACCTCGCCGTCCGCGTTCCGGGCGACGGTACGGGCCCAGACCTTCTCGTCCAGGGCGTTGAGGTCGGCGGGCGGGGCCGTGTAGTGCCCCTCCGCCAGGACATCGGCGTGGCGGGGTCCGGCGGGGTGTGCGGATCGGCTCATCGTGCTGCTCTGTTCTCTCGGGTGTCTCAGAGGACTTCGGGTGCGCTGATGCCGAGCAGGGACAGGCCGCCTGCCAGCACCGTCCCGGCGGCCTCGGCGAGGGCGAGCCGGGAACGGTGGGCGGCCGAGGGTTTCTCGTCACCGACGGGGAGCGGCGGCGCGCCGTCGTGGAAGTCGAAGAACGCCTGCGCGACCGCTTCCAGCTGCCGGGCGACCCGGTCGGGCTCGCGGTGGCGGGCGGCGGCGGCGAGCACGCCGGGATGGTCGGCGAGAAGCGCACCGAGTACGGGTGCGTCCACATTCTCCTCGTACGCGGCGCCGAACCCGAGCTGCTCGGCGTTCCGGCTCAGGGCACGGGTCCGGGCGTACGCGTACCGCACCCGGAACAGCGGGTTGCTCTCCCGCTGCGCGAGAAGCTCGTCACTCCCCGTGCACCGGGCGCGGTCGTGCGGGGCGGCCCTCAGCAGTGCCCAGCGCGCGGCGTCGGTCCCGAGCCGCTCGAAAAGATCGCGGTCCGGGGCGGGCACGGGCACCACGTGCAGCGCCTCCCCACCGGCCGCCCGGTCCCCGACCCCGGCCCCCTGGGACCGGAGCAGCCGCTCGACGGTCCCGGTGACGACGCGGGCGCGCAGTTCGTCGACGGGTACGAAGAAGGCCGTGACGCCGGCGAGGGCATCCCCGTGCCCGTACTCCGTACCGCCCGTCCCGACGGCCCGGACCAGCGCATCGACGGGGTCCGGGCCACCGAGGGTGAAGTTGAGGAACCCCGGCCCGGTGATCTCGACGCCACCGATCCCCGGCGTCTGACGCACCCGCTCCCGGAGGATCTCGGCGACTTCCCTGGCCGGCAGCGCCGCGGGCCCGGCCAGCTGGAGGGCGACAGCGCAGGCGTAGTCCCCGCGTCCGCCGGGCCGTGTCCGCTCCACCCGCACGCGCGCGGGCACGGGCGCGCGCAAGGCGTCCTCGTCGACCGCGCGGCGCACGGCGTGCAGCACGGTCCTGGAGAGATCGGCGGGGGTCACAGGACAAGCGTATGGGAGGACGGGGGCTGTTCCGCGACCCGGTTTCCGCCATACGGTCACCCGGCGGCGCTCTCCGCCCGCCCGGCACCGTGTCTGCCGTCGAGCGACGGCGGGTCCTCCCGGTCCGTCAACTGCCGCACGAGCCGCACCAGCTCGCTCGGCTCGAAGGGCTTCGCCAGGAACGCATCGACTCCTGCGGCGGCCCCGGTGTCCACCTCATGAGGAGTGGAGGCACTGATGATCGCCACGGGCACATGTCTGGTCTGCGGATCGGCGCGCAGTCTGATGACGGTCTGCGGGCCGTCCAGCCGGGGCATGACGACATCGAGCGTGATCACATCGGGGCGGACCTGATGCACCAGATCCAGACACTCGACACCATCGGCCGCGGTCACGACCTCGAAGCCCTCAAGCTCGAGGTTGACCCTGATCAACTGCCGGATGACCTTGTTGTCGTCGACAACAAGCACGCGGCCGCACGCCCCTGACACACTCCGAGAGTAGGCGGGACGTAGGGGCTGCGTCCGGGTTTTGCCTATTTCCGACCCCGGACGAGTGGTGCGGAAGGTGGCCGGATGTGCGCACGACGTTCCGTCCTCACCCTTCTCCGGGACCCGCGCAGCCACCCCGGCAGCGCTGAAATACCTGTTCACGGACACCCTGCGGAAGCTGGTAGTGTTTCTCCCGTCGCCGAGCAACACAGCGATACGCCCCCGTAGCTCAGGGGATAGAGCATCGGCCTCCGGAGCCGTGTGCGCAGGTTCGAATCCTGCCGGGGGCACTTCGATCGAAGTGCCTGAAGACCCCGTCATCAGCGGAAGCGCTGAGGCCGGGGTCTTCGCGTATGCGCGGACGCATACCGCGCGGAGCCAGTACCTCGACGAGCCGGCCCACTCCCCCGCACTCGTCGCCGAAACTGTCGGTGTGCGGCCGGGGGACGGCTCTGCTGGACCACCTCCTGGACGAAGCGACGTACGAGGTCGTGTGATCGCCCCACAGGGTCACGCGTGGGCAATCCTGTCAGGAGGTGGCCGGGCGAGCCCGCCGGAAGACGAGCTGCCCCGGCCGGGGGCGCATGCCGGTCGAGGGGCACCCCGGTGGAGCGGCCCGCGCGGCTCTCGCCGTCCGTCACCGTGGCCGGGCTGCGACCGCCGCGGCGCAGCGGATCCGGGCAGGCGGCGCCGCGGCCCGTCCGACCGGGGTGGATCGGGGGCTGCCGCGCCGCCGACGGTCGCCTGGGGCCTTCGAAGCGGCGGTCCGGTCTACTGGTCCGTGTCCTCCGGTCCGCCGGAGCCGATCTGTTCCGCTCGCAGCGCCAGATCCTGCAGCACATCGGAGGAGGACACGTCCGTCTGCCCGGAGTCGTGCACCTGGGCCAGCATCGCGAAGGCCAGGGTGAACGCGCCGACCAGTTGCTCCACCGCGCCGCCGACCTCCCGGCCGACGAGGGCCGCGACCTCTTCGATCGAGGCGTCCTCGGGGATCGTGATCCGGGGCATCGTCTCGTTCAGGAGCGCGGTCACCACGCTCGAATCGGTTTCCATGTCGTCACGGTCGACGTTCTCTTCGAGGAGCCGACGGATCTCCCCCGCCTCCGTGAGGATTCCCACCACACGCTTCACTACTTCGCTCTGCTCCATCCAGCGAGCATAGGCGCGGAGTGGTGCGGACGGTGATCAGCCGGCCCTTCGCGCCGCCCCCGGTCCGGGCCCGGGGCGGACTGCCCGCCCCCCCCATGAGCCCCGTAACGGCGGGAGTTGGCCGGTCCCGGCGGAGCGACCGGGTACACCTACTGGAGGACGCGTCCGGGAATCTTGCGCCCGGCCCCCTTCCCGGCCCCGATGCGCACGCGCCCTATCGTGACGCCATGCAAACGACACCTGTGGCCCGTCGCCTCGGCAAGGCGCTGGTCGTGACCGTGATCGCCGCCGCCCTGTCCCATCTGCTGCTGTCCGACGGCCTGTCGCTGTCCCAATGGCAGCAGGCCGCGGCGAACGTGGGCGGCGATCTCGGGGGCTCCGGGGATACCGCGTCCTCGGCGGCGATCGTCAACACCCTGCTGTTCATGCCCGCCGCGTTGTGGGCGGGCATGCGGCTGCTGAGGGAGCGTCGCGTGTATCTGACCGTGGCCGTCGGCAGCATCGGCTGGTTCGTCACCGTCGGAAACTACATCGATCAGCTCAGCGTCCGGCCGAGCATGGTGATGCCGCTCGGGCCCCTGGCGCTGTTCATCGCCGTCACCGCCCTGTCCTCGGCCATCCTCCGGCCCCGGAACCGGTCGGCGCCGTCACCGTCTTTGCAGCCGGCGGCCGGAGCGCCGGCCCAGTGAGGGCCACGCCCGCCGACGCCCGGGCCGGCAGCGCTTCTTGACACGGGCCGGGTATCGGTCGTCCGTGCGGAAAGGATGTCCTCCAGGACATTGTCGGGTGGCCGTTCGGTGGGGGACCGGTGCGGGGGCACGAGCGCAGTGACAACGACGTGAGCGGTACGGTGCTTGGCCCGGCGATTCAGTCGGGGACCGTGTACGGCGGCATTCACATCCGCACGCAGGCCGCGTCGGAGACCCGCGGGCCGAAGCCGCCCTGGCAGCTCCCGCCCTCGATCCGGATCACCGACCGTACGGCGGAGGTGAGTGCGCTGGAGGTGCGCCGCGCCCGGGCCACACGGGAGGGGCATCCCACCCTGGCGGCGGTGAGCGGGCTGGGAGGTGTCGGCAAGACCGCGGGCGCACTGGCCTGGCTGCACGCCCTTCGTCCGCACTTTCCTGGAGGTCAGCTGTACGCGGATCTGGGGCCCAGTCGCCGGGAGGACCGGTGGACCCGGGCGAAGTGGTCGGGCGGTTCCTGCGGGCCCTGGGCGCACCGACACCGCGGGTGCCCTCGGCCCTCGCCGAACCGGTCGCGCTGTACCGGTCGTTGACCGCGGACCGGCGCCTCGTGGTCATGCTGGACGACGCGGCCACCGCGGCGCAGGTCCGGCCGCTTCTGCCCGCGGGGCAGTGTGTGACCGCAGGGCAGTGTGTGACCGCGGTGACCAGCCGTCGGCGGCTGCCGGGGCTGAGTGTCGACGGGGGCATGTGATCGATCTGGAGCCGCTCGCACCGGAGGCGGCGGTGGAACTGCTGAAGTCCACCCTCGCCGACGGCCGGGTGGCGGCGCAGCCCGAGGAGGCGCGCGCCCTGGTAGATCTCTGTGCGGGTCTGCCGCTCGCGGTACGCATCGCCGGTGCCCGGCCGGCGGCACGCCCCCGGCACGGCATCACCACGATGGTCCGGGCGCCGACCGAGGAACGCGACCGGCCGGACAGCGGGCGGGATCGCCGTCCGGATTGACACCGTTCGAGGCGTCGTAGAAGGTAATCGAACCGGGCGCGGTTCGAGGCCCGACTCGCTCAACGGTTGGGGGGCCGACGTGAGTTGGAACGACCAGGTTCGCTCCGGGGGTACTCCCCCGCCCCTTCCCCCGCCTCCCGGCCGGCCGCCTGTCATCGGACCGCCGCCACCGGGAAGTGTGCTCCGCTCCTTTGCCGCGGCACTGCTCAATCTCAGTGGGTTCGGGCTCGGCTACGCGCTGATGCGGTGCTGGTTCAGGACCCTGCTGTGCTGGGCGGCGACCGCTGTCCTGCTGCTCGTCGCGCTGCCGGCCGATCCCGGCGGGGTGGCCCGGGGGATCGTCGTCGCGTATCTGGCCGTGTTGGCCCTGGCGGCCGCGGACGGGGCACGAACCGCCCGGCGTCGCGCCCTCGGCGGGTCGTGGCGGCCGGTGGTGGCGGCCGGGGTGGGCCTGGTGCTGCTGGCGGTGCCCGCGGGGGGTGTGGTGCTCTACGGCTCCGCGCGGGACGAGGCCGTCGAGCAGATGCTGCTCGACCGGCTGGACCGGGGCGACCGGAGTGTCGAAGCCGCGTCCGGCAAGCCCTTCGCCGCCGCACGGGGCGACTACCAGGCGGCGCTCGCCGTCTACCGCGACCTCGGCGAGGAACACGCCGGATCGAGGGCCGGGAAGCTCGTACCGAAGCGGCTCCACGTGTACTACAAGGCGGTCTCGGCGCCGTACCGGCAGAAGAAGCTCTGCGAGGCCATCGAGCCGCTGACCTATCTGCGGACCGTACCCCGGTCGATCGACCCGAAGCTGCTGGGCGATCTCGCCGGCTATCCCGACGGTCCGCTCGCCGCCTCGCTGTACGCGTGCGGGGTGTCGAAGCTGGGGGCCGTGCCGACCAACGGCAGGGACAGCGACGAACTGGGCGAGCTGCTGCGCACGTTCCCCGACTCCACCGAGGCCGGGAAGGTGGGGCCCGCAATCTCCGGGAAGATCTCGGAGCAGAACCGGGCCGTGCGCGGAAGCGACCCCTGCGCCGCCAGGGACACGCTGCAGCGACTCCGTACGGCCGCCCTCGCGATGCCGGACAAGTCCGTCTCGGCGCTGGCCCCGAAGACCGACGGCGGCATCCAGAACGGCGAATACGCCTGTGGAATCGCCCAGTTCAAGGCCAAGCGGTTCGGCCAGGCACAGCTGACGCTGACGGAGTTCGCCGCGTCGTACAAGAAGGACAAGCGCGGGGCGCGGGCCCGGGACATCGCCATCGCCGCCGAGATCGCCGGAACCCGGGCGGCGGCCGGCAAGCACCTGCCGCCCTCGGGCAGTCCCGGTGGGGCCCGGATGGAACTGGTCATCAGCAACGACGCCCCGGACGGGGTCGAGATCCTGTACACCGGGCCGGTCACCGGAAAGACCGGCATCAAGGGGTGCGGCAGCTGCGGGACGCGCTCGGGGCTGACCGCCTCCCTGTCGGCCTGCAAGGCCAAGGGAAAGAGCTATCCGCACGTGACGCTCCGGCTGCCGGCGGGCGAGTACCACTTCCTGTACAAGCACCGGGGCGGCTCGTCCGCAACGGTTGTCAGCAGTTACGCGGACGAGTCGAGGATCCAGCCCGGGTACCGGTACACCGGCTGCACGTATGTGTCCACTTCGCCCTCGTTCGGCGTCGGGCCGCCGGACTCGCTCACGCACACCTGAGGGCTCGGCAGGGCGCGGCGCGGCGGCGACAGTACGGGACCGGCTGGGGAACGCTGAAGGCCGACCTCGCCGGCGACGGCAGGAGCTGGACCGGCTTCCCCGGCTCGTACACCTCCGGCGCGGGCGGCGGCACCAGCTCGACCGTGAAGCAGCCGTTCTACCAACGGGGCGTCGTCCCGGACTCGCTCGCGCAGACGAACGGGAAGAAGCGGATGCGCACGGCTGCGGACATCGCGGCCGTCGCCGACCCGAACACCGGCTTCCTGGTCGGCCAGACCCAGACGCTGCCCGACGGCTCGCTCGGCTACGACGAGTACCGCATCGTTCGTGCCTGGTGCCGTGCGCGGGGCACTGCCTCATTCGTGCCCGGCGCCGCGCGCGGAGCCGCGGGCGCCGGGCACAAGGCATTGCCCGGCGCTGCGCGCGCGGCCGCAGGGCGCCTGTACGGCGGTCAGGCCGAGGCTCGCTTGCGGGGGGATGCCTTCTTCGCTGTCGGTTTCGCACCCGTCTTCGAGGCCGACTTCGCGGTGGTTTTCTTCGCCGAGCCAGCCGAGCCCGCCGAGCCCGCCGAGGTCTTGGCGGACGACTTCGCCGTCGGCCGCGCGGCGGTCTTCCCGGCGGGGGCCCTGCTCGCCGCCGACTTCTTCGCGGCCGTTTTCCCGGTGGCCGCCGCAGCCTTCTTCTTCGCCCCGGTTCCGCCCGACTTCTTGCGGCCGGTGAGCGAAGTGACCTCGGCCACGGGTGCGTTCGCCGGCCCCTCCCCGGACCCCTCCACCGGTTCCTCGCCCCGGGCCTCCTTCGCCGCCCGGACGCTGCTCTCCAGCGCCGCGACCAGGTCGATGACCTTGCCGCCGCCGGCTGCCTCCGCCTCCGCCGGCTCCACGCTCCGGCCTTCGGCCTTCGCCGCGATGAGCTCCTCGACCGCCTCGCGGTAGTCGTCGTGGAGCGAGTCCGGATCGACCTCGCCGAGCGTGTCCATCAGCGCCTCGGCCAGGTCGAGTTCGGCGTCGCGGACCGTGACCTCGGACTCCGGCGCGACGCCCTCGGGGCTGCGGATCTCGTCCGGCCAGAGCAGGCCGTGCATGGCGATCACGTCGTCGACCACCCGCAGCATGCCGAGCCGTTCGCGGCCGCGGAGCGCGTACTTCGCCAGGGCGACCTTCTCGCTCCGCTTCAGCGCCTCACGCAGCAGGGTGTACGGCTTGGCCGCGGGAACACCGTTGGCGGAGAGGTAGTACGCCGCGTCCATCTGGAGCGGGTCGATCGAGGCGGCCGGCACGAACGCGACGATTTCGATCGTCCTGGCGGTGGGGAGCGGGAGCGAACCGAGGTCCTCGTCGGTGATCGGGATCAACGAGCCGTCGGCTTCCTCGTACGCCTTGCCGATCTCCGCCGCACCGACCTCCTCCTCGTCGATCTCGCAGACCTTCCGGTAGCGGATCCGGCCACCGTCGGCGAGGTGGATCTGACGGAAGGAGACCGAGTGGTTCTCGGTGGCGTTGACCAGTTTGATCGGGATGCTGACCAGCCCGAAGGAGATGGCACCGTTCCAAATGGATCTCACCGTTCACCCCTTGTGTCCGATAACTGCCGATAGATCCGTTGAACATGTGATTCTTATCGTATGACGCCGATCACAGAGGTGGAGGGGCGGCGGCTGGCGCTCAGCAACCTCGACAAGGTGCTGTATCCGGCCACCGGAACCACCAAGGGCGAAGTGCTCCACTACTACGCGATCACCGCGACGGAGGCCCTGCTAGCGCATCTGCGCGACCGGCCGGTGTCCTTCCTGCGCTATCCGGACGGGCCGGACGGGCAGCTCTTCTTCACGAAGAATCCGCCCCCGGGTACGCCGCCCTGGGTACGGACCACCGCTGTGCCGCACCACGAGGACGAGCAGGCCACCCAGGTGGTCGTGGAGGATCTGGCCTCGCTGACGTGGGCGGCCAACCTGGTGGTGGAATTCCACACTCCGCAGTGGCGGGCCGATGCGCCCGGGATCGCCGACCGGATGGTGTTCGACCTGGACCCCGGCGCGCCCGCGACCGTTGTGGAGTGCTGCGCGGTGGCGGTGTGGCTGCGCGAGCGGCTGGCGGCGGACGGCTTGTCCGCGTACGGCAAGACCTCGGGATCGAAGGGGCTGCATCTGCTCGTACCGCTGGAGCCGACCCCCGCCGATCAGGTGTCGGCGTACGCGAAACGGCTGGCCGTCGAGGCGGAACAGGAGCTTCCGTCACTGGTCGTGCACCGGATGAAGCGGGCCCTGCGGCCGGGGAAGGTGTTCGTCGACTTCAGCCAGAACGCGGCGGCGAAGACGACCGCGACCCCCTACACACTGCGCGCCCGGCCCGAGCCGACCGTCTCGGCGCCCGTCACCTGGGCGGAGATCGAGGAGTGCCGGACGCCGCGGAAGCTGGTCTTCCTGGCCGGTGACATGGGCGCGCGGCTGGAGCGGTACGGGGATCTGCTCGGCCCGCTCGTCGACGCGGACCGGGCCCGGCCGCTGCCGACCGCGCGGTAGGCGGAGCCGGAGGAGAAGCCAGAAAAGAGGCCGTCCCGTCCGGTCCTCGGAGACGGCCGAAATTCGCCCCTTCAGCGCATAGCGTATGACGGATGATCTTGTCATGTCCGTAAGGAAAAGACCGCATGTGGAAGGCGGTCGTCCGAGCCGTGGTGCACACTCCTCGCAGACACTGCTTCGTGGAGTTGCGTGGGGAGGCGATGGCGTGTTCGCAGGGATCGACGAGGTCGACTGGGCCTCGATGGAGCATGCCTACGGGCCTGCCGATGATGTGCCGGCGATGCTGCGGGGTCTCGCATCCGGCGATCCGGTGGAGCGCGAGGCGGGGCTGGACGGCATGTACGGGGCCGTTCACCACCAGGGCGATGTGTACGACTGCACGCTGGCCTGCATACCTTTTCTGTTCGAACTGGTCGTGGATCCCGGGATTCAGGACCGGGGCAGCATCGTCGAGCTGCTCACCAGCATCGGCGGCATCGATCTGGACGAGGACGACGAGGACGAGATCGACGAGGAGGAGATCGAGGGAGCGGCGAACTACGCGATGGCGGCGACTGCCGTCGCCGCGGGCGCCGGGGCGTTCTGCGAGCTGATGGCCGACGAGGACCCGGGGGTGCGGCTCGCCACGCCCCTGGCGCTCGCCACGCTCCACAACCGCCCGGCGCGGGTTCTCGCGCTGCTGCGGGAGCGGCTGCCGGTGGAGCCGTCCGAGGAGGTGCGGCTCGCCCTGGTCGAGGCCGCCGGGCGGGTCGCTCTGCGGCATCGCGCGCTGGCCGGGCAGGCGGCCGACTGGCTGACCCGGCTCGCCGGTGAGGGGTTCCCCCCGGGGCTGCGGCTCGCCGCCCTGGCCCAGTTGGCGCGGTGCGTGCCGGACGCGCTGCCGGGCGATGTCGTCCGCGTGGTGACGGGGCTGCTTCGGCAGCTGCGGTCGGCGCCGCCGCGCCGGTCCGGGGCGGCCCCCGCCGGCGAAGCCCGGGCCGGCCGGGCCGAGGCGGCCGCGGCCGCCGACGCGCACAACGAGAAGCCGGCCGGGGCCGGGGAGCCGCCCGTGGAGGAGCGGGCCGCGCCGGCGACCCTGGTGGGGCAGTTGCGGGCGCTGTCCGACGAGGATGCGCCGGGATCCGGCGCCCCCTGGACGGCGGATCTGCTGCGGACGCTGCATGTCGGTCTCCACGACCGGGTCGCCGAGCGGACGGCACTGCTGGCGGACCAGTTGCGCAGCCCCGACCACCGGCAGCGCATCGACGCGCTGCGGATGAGCAGCGGGCTGATCCGGGTCTGGCGCGGCTCGTACGAGGAGCTGGTCCGGCTGGTCGGTGAGCAGCTCGCGACCCCGGAGCCGCGGCTGGCCGGGGTGGCGGCGCATGTGCTGGAGGAGCTCTTCGGGCTCGCCGCGCCCGCCGCCGACGCGCTGGCCGCACGGGTGGCGGCGGACCCCGACGCCTGGGTGCAGGACTGGCCGAGCGGCCCCGCCGGGCTCGGCAGCGCGGTGAAGGCGCTGGCCCGGCTGGGCGATGCGCGTGCCGTCCCCGCGCTGGCCGCGGCGCTGGAGCGGCCCGAGGTGCCGCACGATGTGGGGTCCGCCATCGGCCATCTGGGATCGGCGGCGGCCCCGTTGACCGAGGTGCTGCGCCGCAGGCTCGGCGAGGTCCGTCTCGACGAGGCGGCGTACGACCGGGCGGGCCCGCTGCTCACGGCGCTGGCCGCGCTCCGGGCGGACGAGGCGATGCCGGAGGTGCTGCGGGTGCTGCGCGGTGCGCCGGAGCACCGGGGCGAGTGGCTGCATACGGCGGCGCTGCGCGCGCTCGGTTCGTTCGGGCCCGCCGCGCACAGTGCCGTACCGGACCTGCGTACGCTGCTGCGCCGCCCCGGGAACACCTCGGCGATCGAAGCTGCGGAGGCCCTGTGGGCGGTGGCCGGGGAGGCCGACGCGGTACTGCCGGTGCTCATCGACGGCCTGCAGGCGGAACGTTTCCGCGAGCGGCGCTCCGCGGTGAACGCGCTGGGCGGGCTCGGGACGCGGGCGGCGGTGACCGCGCCCCGGCTGCGCGCGCTGCTCCGGCACGAGGATCCGTTGCTGCGGGTGGACGCGGCGATCGCGCTGTGGGATGTGACCGGGCGGGCCGACGAGTCCGTGCCGGTGCTCCTGGCGGCCTGGGAGCAGCACCATCGTGTCCGGGTCCGGGTGGCGGAATGCCTGGCGCGGAGGGGGGTGGCCGGTGCAGGGTCGGACGCGGAGCACGTGCTGCGCGCCGAGCTCGCCTCCGTACGCCGTCACAACGCGATGGACGGCGGATTCGGCAGCCACGACACGTACGACGACGAAAAGCTGCTGGCGTTCTGCCGGCAGGCTCTCCTGGGTGATACGGGGAAGGGACCCACCATATGATCATTTTCGGCACACGGGGCTATCTGTACCAACTGGCTGTCCTGACGCTGGTCTGCGGCTGGTGCGGCAATCCGGCCGCGCACACGCTGCGCAAGCGTGTGACCAAGTTCACGCTGTTCTTCGTGCCGCTGTTCCCGTTCTCGACGAAGTTCGCGACGCAGTGCACGTTCTGCGGCGGGGAGCAGCAGATCCCGAAGGAACAGGCCGAACAGCTGCTGGCCCAGCATGCCGCCTCGCAGAACGGCAACCCGTTCGGGCAGGCGCAGGCGCAGGCACAGCCTGGATACGCGCCGGGCGGCCAGGGACAGAACCCCTACCAGCGCTGACACAGCGCCCCGGGCGGCATCCGGAGCGGCACCCGAGCGGCATCGCGCATCACACGAACGGATTAAATAGGCATAAAAGACTTCCTTCCGAATAAGGTCTATGGGGCATGGATCGCGGGAAGGGAGGATGTGATGCGTCCGCAACGCCGGGTACGACATCGCGCGGCGGCGGCCCTCGGGGCCGTCGTCGGCGCCGCGCTGCTGGGCGGCTGCGGTGTCGGCGGCGGCCTGCGGAGCGCCGGACCGGCACCGAACGCCGTCGGGCCCGCCCGGCTCTGGCCCGGCCTGCCGCCCGCCTCCTCCGCACCGTACGACTACGGCGAGGGCGAGACCGCGCGCATCCCGGGGATCAAGGTGCCGCACGGCGATGTGCACCGCCTGGACCCGGTCGCGGTGGTGCAGGCCGGCCTGAAGGCCCGGCCCAACCGGTCCACCGACACGGCCGACCTCCCCGCCGACACCGTCCGCCGCATCGACGCGTGCCGTAGCGAACCGGCCTCCTGTCCGGTGCTGCGGCCCTACTACCGCGATCTGACCGGCGACGGCAAGGACGACCTGGTGCTCGGCATCCGGCTGGCCGACCACCAGCTCTCGGTACGGGTCTACATGCCGGAGGCGGGCGGGCTGACCCGGATCCTGTCCACCACGGACGCCGTGATCAGCGTCGAACTGGCGGGGCGGGACCTGATCATGCGGGTGCCGTCGGCCATCACCGGGTACGAGTACCGCACCGCCTGGACCTGGGACGACCGGCAGCGCGCCATGCTGCCGACCCGGGACGAGATCCTGCGGATGCCGCTGCCCCGGCCCCCGCGGCAGCACCCCACGGCCACCCCGCCCACCGCCGCGCCGTCCACCCCCGCACCGTCCGCCGGCATCTTCGCGGAGCGCCGGTGAGGTGGCGCGGGGCCGGGCACCCCGGGACGGAGCAACGCGGAACGGAGCAGCGCGGGACCGGGCGCCGCGTGCCGCGCATGCCTTCCTGGACCGCGACGCTCACCTGGAAGTCGGCCCTCTTCATCACCGTGATGTGCTGCGCCCTCGCCGCGCTGCTGAGCGTGCTGGTCCACGGCGAGGTGACCCGCCAGACCGTCACCGAGGCCCGCGAGAAGGCGCTGTCACGGCTGGCGGACGTCACCACCGCGTACGAGACGGGTGAGGCCCTCCCGCCGGGGTCCGGCATCGATCCGCCGGGACTGCCCGCCTCCCTGCGTGCCCTGGCGGTGGACGGCGAACGCGGCACGCTCGTCGCCTATGACCACGGGCGCCCCGCCATGTGGGCGGCGGCTCCGGCCGACGGCCGGGCGCTGGCCACCCAGGTGGACTACAGCGAGAGCGCCCGCACGATCAACGATCTCGACGGGGCGATCATCGGTTCCTCCCTGCTGGCCACCGGTGCCACCCTCCTCGTCGGAGCGTTCGCCGTCACCCGGGTCACCCGGCGGCTGCACCACACGGCCCAGGTGGCGGGCCGGATCAGTGCGGGCGACCTCGACGCCCGCGTCGAGGGCCCGCGCACGAGGAACCCTTCGCGCCCGCAGGACGAGGTGGCGATCGTGGCCGACGCGCTGGACACGATGGCGTCCACGCTCCAGCGCAAGCTGCTGACCGAGCAGCGGTTCACCGCGGATGTGGCGCACGAGCTCCGCACCCCGCTGACCGGACTGTGGGCCGCCGCCGAACTGCTGCCGCCGGGGCGCCCGGCCGAGCTGGTGCGGGACCGGGTCCGCACGATGCGGGCGCTCACGGAGGATCTGCTGGAGATCTCCCGGCTCGACGCCCGTACGGAACGGGTCGATCTCGATGTGCACGAACTGGCGCCGCTCGTCGAACGCGTGGTGGGCGCGTCCGGGACGGAGACCGTGATCCGTTTCGGGGAGACCGGCGCGGCGCACCCGCAGGAACCCGTACGGGTCGAGACCGACCGACGGCGCCTGGAACGGGTGCTGGGCAATCTGATCACCAATGCGCACAGGCACGGCCGCCCTCCGGTGGTGCTGACGGTCGACGGGCCGACGGTGACTGTACGCGATCACGGGCCGGGGTTTCCGGACTATCTGCTGGAGGGCGGCCCGCAGCGGTTCCGTACCGAGGGCGCCGGCCGGGGACACGGGCTCGGGCTGACCATCGCCGTCGGGCAGGCGGAGGTGATCGGTGCCGAACTCGTCCTCCGCAACGCCGGGGACGGCGGCGCGGTGGCCCGGCTGACGCTCCCCGAGTACGTACGACCAAACAATAAAACACCAAAGAGCCCGGACGGTCCGGCACCCGGGCGGCAGCACTGAAGTGACGATGCGCCACCGTCACGCCCCCACGGCAGCACCGAAGTGACGATGTGTCACCACCATGCCCCATGGACGTGGGCCGTGGGGCAGACCGGCACGAACATGTCGGCAGACATATCCGCTATGACATAAGGGAAATAGACCCCACCTCTTGCTACGTTGCGTGGCATGACCGCAACGACGGCGGACGCTCCCCCGCCCGATCTACGTCTGCCCAAGCGGCGCGGAGTCGAGCTGCTGCTCCTCATCGGGGCCGTCCTCATCCCCGTCTTCGGCTACGCCGCCGTCGGCCTGGCCCGGAACAACGCGGTCCCGCCCGATGTGGCCGGTTACGGCGCCGGCCTGGGGCTGCTCGCCCTCCTCGCCCATCTCGCGGTCCGCCTGCGTGCCCCGTACGCCGATCCGCTGCTGCTGCCCATCGCCGTACTGCTCAACGGTCTCGGACTGGTGCTGATCTACCGGCTCGACCTGGAGACCCCGAAGAACCAGGCGGCCCCCACCCAGCTGATCTGGTCCACGCTCGGCGTGGCGCTCTTCATCGCGGTGGTCGTCCTCCTGCGCGACCACCGGGTGCTCCAGCGGTACGCCTATCTCTCGGTCGCCACTGCCCTGGTCCTGATGATCGTGCCGATCTTCTTCCCGGCGGTGAACGGCGCCAAGATCTGGATCCGGGTCGGCGGATTCTCCTTCCAGCCGGGCGAGTTCGCCAAGATCCTGCTCGCCGTGTTCTTCGCCGCGTATCTCGCCGCGAACCGCCACGCCCTCGCCTACACCGGCCGCCGGATCTGGCGGCTCCAGCTCCCCACCGGCCGGGTGCTCGGCCCGATCGTGGCGATCTGGCTGCTCAGTGTCGGTGTCCTGGTCCTGGAGCGCGACCTCGGCACCTCGCTGCTCTTCTTCGGCCTCTTTGTGATCATGCTGTACGTGGCGACCGGCCGGACCGGCTGGATCGCGGTGGGCCTGCTGCTCGCCGCCCTCGGCGCGTTCGTCGTCGGCTCCTTGGAGCCGCATGTGCACAGCCGGGTCCAGGACTGGCTCGACCCGTTCGCCACCATCAAGGCGGGCCGGGGTCCCAGTCAGCTGGCCCAGTCGCTGTTCGCGTTCGCCGCGGGCGGGATGCTCGGCACCGGGCTCGGGCTCGGGCACTCCATCCTCATCGGCTTCGCCGCCAAGTCCGACTTCATCCTGGCGACCGCGGGCGAGGAGCTCGGCCTGACCGGGCTGACCGCGGTCTTCCTCCTGTACACCCTGCTCGTCGCCCGCGGCTACCGGGCCGGGCTCGCGCTGCGCGACCCCTTCGGGCGGCTGTTGTCGATCGGTCTGGCCTCGATCCTGGCGCTCCAGGTGTTCGTGATCGCGGGCGGAGTGATGGGGCTGATCCCACTGACGGGCATGGCGATGCCGTTCCTCGCCCAGGGCGGATCGTCCGTCGTCACCAACTGGATCATCGTGGCGCTGCTGATCCGGGTCAGCGACCAGGCCCGCCGGCCCCACCCCGACCAGGTGGAGACCGGAGTCATCGCGCCGATCAGGAAGGACGAGCTGTGACCCCGTATGCGCCCGCCGCGCTCCCGTACCCGTCACGAGCCCCGGAGGCCAGGCCGTGATCCGTTACATCCGCCGGGCCGCCGCGCTCTGCCTCCTGCTGCTCGTGGCGCTGCTGGTGAACGCCGCCCGTGTCCAGGTCTTCGAGGCCGACAGCCTGAACAACAACCCGGCCAACCGCCGTCTCACGATTGCCCGTTACCACCAGGCGCGGGGCAACATCCTGGTCGGCGGCGCATCCGTGACCGGCTCCGAGAACACCGGCGAGCAGCTCAAGTACGAGCGCACGTACCGCAACGGTCCGCTGTACGCGCCGGTGACCGGCTACGCCTCGCAGACGTACGGCACGACCCTGATCGAGCACGCCGAGGACGGCATCCTCTCCGGCACCGACTCGATGCTCGCCCCGTTCCCGCTGTGGAACGAGATCACCCGCAGCCGGCAGCCCGGCGGCAATGTCGTCACGACCGTCAAGGACTCGATGCAGCGCGCCGCCTTCGACGGGCTCGGCGGGCGCCGGGGCGCGGTCGCCGCCGTCGAACCGTCTACCGGCAGGATCCTGGCGCTGGTCTCCACCCCTTCGTACGATCCCGGGCAGCTCTCCGGAACCGGTTCGTCCGTCACCGACGCCTGGGAGCGGCTGAACGCGGCAAAGAGCCAGCCGATGCTCAACCGGGCGATCCGGCAGACGTACCCGCCGGGCTCCACCTTCAAGATCGTGACGGCGGCGGCAGCGCTCGACGCGGACGTGGTCACCGATCCCGACGCCGGGACCGACACCCCGTCCCCCTATGTACTGCCGGGCACGACGACCACGCTCCCCAATGAGGCGGAGGGCTGCGAGAACGCCTCGCTCGCCGAGGCGATCCGGGTCTCCTGCAACACCGTGATGGCGGAACTCGGAGTGCGGGTCGGGCTGAAGGGCATGGTGGACGCGGTGCGGAAGTTCGGCTTCAACGACACCGGGCTGAAGATCCCGTCGGGGGTGGCGAAGAGCAACTTCGACACGAGGATGAGCGACGACCAGCTGGCGCTGTCGTCGATCGGGCAGTTCGACACGACGGCGACACCGCTCCAGATGGCGATGGTGGCCTCGGCCGTGGCGAACGGCGGCGACCTCAAGTACCCGTATCTGGTGGACCGTACGACCACGAGAAGCGGCTCGACCGTCCAGCGGAACGGTTCGCGCACCTACCACCAGGCCATGAACCCGCGGACGGCCATGCGGCTGCGGACGATGATGGTCGACGTCGTGGAGCGGGGCACCGGGTCCAACGCCGCGATCGACGGAGTGACGGTCGGTGGCAAGACGGGCACCGCACAGCACGGCATCGACAACACGGGCAGGCCCTACGCCTGGTTCATCTCCTGGGCGCAGGCGCCGGACTCGGGGCGGCCGGCGGTCGCGGTCGCCGTGGTCGTCGAGGACGCCGCCGCGAACCGGGCCGACATCAGCGGCGGCGGCAGCGCGGCTCCGATCGCCCGTTCCGTCATGGAGGCGGCCCTGCGAGACTGACGGCGTGACGGGTGCCGATGCGGGTGCGTGTGGTGGTGCGGCTGCCGGTGCGGGGGCGGTGCGCCGGGCGCTGGAGCGGATCGGGCGGCAGGATCCGCGCCTGTGCGCGTTCATCGAGGTGTGGCCCGAAAGGGCACGCGCCGACCTGGAGCGGGCCCGTCAGCTGCCCTTGGGAGGAATGCCGTTCGCCGTCAAGGGACGGACCGGCATCCGTTCGTACGCGGCCCGGCGACTGATCGCGGCCGGCGGCGTCCCGGTCGGCTCGACCTCGGTGCCCGGGCCCGGCACGCCCTGGCAGACCTGGGGGCTGGGGGCCCACGGCCGTACGGTCAACCCGTGGCGCCCCGACCGCACGCCCGGCGGCTCCTCGGCCGGCTCGGCGGCGGCGGTCGCGGCGGACCTGGTGGAGCTGGCGACCGGCAGCGACGGGGCGGGGTCAGTACGGATTCCGGCGGCGTGGTGCGGGGTGTTCGGCCTCAAGACGACGAACGGTCTGCTGCCTTCCCCGGACCGGTCCGGTCTCGCGTCCGCCGGGGTGCTGGCCCGTTCGGCGGCTCATGCCCAGACATATCTGCGCTGTGTGCTGGACGGCCCGGACGGCCCGGACGGCCCGGACGGCCCGAACGGCCCGGACGGCCCGAACGGCCCGGACGGCTGCGAACGGCCCGGACGGCTGCGAACCGGCGTCGGCCGTCCTCCCGGTCCCCGCCGTTCTCAGCCCCGACCTGGGGTACGCGGAGGTCGACCCCGAGGTCGGGTCGGTCGTCCGGCAGGCGGTGGGACGCCTCGTGGCGGCCGGGGTGGTGCGGCTCGTGGACCGTACGTGCCGGCTGCTCGACCCGCGAGAGGCGTGGCAGGCGGTCCGGGACGGTCGGCCGTCCCCGGCCGCCGCAGAGATCCGGCGCGAGAACGACCTCCGGCTCGATGCCCTGTTCGCCCGTACCCCTCTGCTGCTCACCCCGACCACCCCCAACCGCCCGCACGGCCACGAGGGTCCGGGCGAGCGCTACTCGACCGCGCTGACGTGGGCCTTCAACCTCAGCGGGCATCCCGCCGCGAGTGTGCCCGCCGGGTTCACTGCGGACGGCTGTCCGGTCGGGCTCCAGCTGGTTGCGGCGCGCGGGGCGGACGTCCCCCTGCTCACCATGGCCGGTGCGGTGGAAAAGGTGCTGCTTCCTGTGCGGCCGTGACACACGGCACCCCGCAGGCCGGCCACGAACCGGCCCGGGTGAACGCAGCCCGTCTCCGATTCCCCAGGACTCCCCCGGGCTGAAGGACTTCGTCGACGCCCTCGCCCCGGTGAACGCGGTCACCAACCGGGCACCCCGCTTCGTCCGGCGACTGCCGAGCGAGACCGGCAACGCCACCGTCGTACCGGCCTTCGGCGACACCTGGCGGAAACCACCGCTCACCGAACGCGTCCCCCGGGGCCGGTCCTTCAAGGCGTCGGCGGGCGGCCGCGGAAGCTGCGGGAAGGGAGGGGGGGTCGGGGTCGTCATGTACGCCATGCTTCCGGGACGGGCGGACGGCGTACATCCATTATGGCCCGGGAAAGAGCCCTGTTCCGTCATGCTGTCGAACGATCCCGGGCCGCGTTTCGCGTCCTACCGTGGCTCCATGACGGTTCTTCATGTGCGTGATCACAGCGGCCCCGACGACGGCCGGCCCGCTCTTCTCCTGCTCCACGCGGCCTCGCGTTCCCTCGCCGACTGGGACGGCGTCGCCCCGCATCTCACCGCGGGCCACCGGGTGCTCGCCGTGGACCTGCCCGGGCACGGCCTGAGCGCCGCCTCCTCCTGGTCGTTCGACGCGGTGCTGGGCGATCTGGACGAGACCCTCGCCGCCCTGGGGGTCACCGGCGCCGTGGTTCCCGTCGGGCACTCGCTGGGCGGGATGGTCGCCGCGCTGTACGCCGCCGAGCGGCCGGACCGGGTGCCGGGGGCGGTGAACCTGGACGGCTTCTGGTGGGGCAGGCCCGGACAGTACCCGGGTCTGGACCCGGACGAGGTGGCGCGGCGGCTGGCCGACATCGGGAGCATGGCCCGTGCGTCGGCGGGGCAGCGGATGCCCGCGGAGTACATCGAGCAGCAGGCCCAGTACAGCGTGGGGCTGGGCATTCCGTACGCGCGGGCGGAGGCATCGTTCCGCGCGAGCGCCCGGGAACTCCCGGACGGAGGATGGCAGTTGCTGCCGGAGCGGGAGTGCGCCCTGGAGATGCTGGATGCGCTGGACGCCCTCGATCTCTTTCCGCTGTTCCGCCGCGTCCCCTGCCCGTTGCTGCTGGTCCGGGCCCTGCACCGGGTGCCTCCGACGCCCGGCCTGGAGTGGCTGGACGAACTGATGGAGGCGTACGGGCACGGCCTGGCCCGGGATCTGGCGGTGCTGGTGGCGGAGCGGGCGGGCGTCACGGCCGAAGGCATCGGGGCGACGCACGCGATGCTGCTGGAGGATCCGGAGCGGGTCGCGGAACTGGTGCGGGACTTCGTCTCACGGCTCTGAGGCCCCGGCCCCGCCGGCCGGCCCCACCCCGCCCGGTCCCGGTCCCGCGACCGGTCCGGTCCGGCCCGGTCCCCGGCCGGCTTCAGTCCTCCGACGGGCTCGACGCGCTCGACGCGCCCTGCGCCACCGCCTCCTCGACCTCGGCGACCCTGGCCCGCTCCTCCGCCGCGAACCGGTCCCGGTCCAGCTGCTCGGCCAGCTCCTCGTCCTGGGTCATCAGCAGGTCCAGGCTGGAGTCGCCCAGCTCGAAGACACCCATGTCGAGGTAGGCCTTCTGAAGCCGTTCGCCCCACAGGCCGATGTCCTTGACGCACGGAACTATCCGGCTGAACAGCAGCTTGCGGAAGAGCCGCAGGAACGGCGACTGCTCGGAGAGCTCCCCGGCCTCCCGCTTGCCGATGCCGAAGTTCTCCAGCACCTCGGCGCCCCTGAGCCGGTCGCGCATCAGATAGCAGCCCTCGATGACGAACTCCTCGCGTTCGCGCAGTTCGGCGTCGCTCAGCTGCTTGTAGTAGTCGCGCAGCGCCATCCGCCCGAAGGCGACGTGCCGGGCCTCGTCCTGCATGACGTACGCGAGGATCTGTTTCGGCAACGGTTTGGTCGTCGTGTCGCGGATCATGCCGAACGCGGCCAGGGCGAGGCCCTCGATGAGGACCTGCATGCCGAGGTACGGCATGTCCCAGCGGGAGTCCCGCAGCGTGTCGTCGAGCAGCCCCTGGAGGTTGTCGTTGACCGGGTAGAGCATCCCGATCTTCTCGTGCAGGAACCGGCTGTAGATCTCCGCGTGCCGGGCCTCGTCCATGGTCTGGGTCGCCGAGTAGTACTTCGCGTCCAGGTCGGGGACGGACTCCACGATCCTGGCCGCACAGACCATGGCGCCCTGCTCACCGTGGAGGAACTGGCTGAACTGCCAGGCGGTGTAGTGCGTGCGCAGATCACCCCGGTCCTTCTCGGTCATCTTCGCCCAGTGCGGGGTGCCGTACAGGGTGAGGACGTCATCCGGGGTGCCGAGCGGGTCGGCCGGATCGACCTCCAACGACCAGTCGATGCGCTTGTTGCCGTCCCACTGCTTGTCCTTGCCCTTCCGGTAGAGGGCGAGCAGGCGTTCGCGGCCGTCGTCGTACTCCCAGCTGAAGCGGGCCGCGCCGGAGGCGGGCACCTGCCAGAGCGGTGTGTCCGGGGCGGTGGTGTAGAGGTCGTGTGTCGACACGGACGGCTCCTTTTCGCCTTGCGTGCTCCGGCAAGTTCCGTGGCGGTTGCGCCAGTTGGCAGGTTCACACGTTGGTAGACGCCGGGTCAACAAGTCGTGCGCAAGGGATTGACGGCCCTACTGACGGGGAGTCTTATAAGAAATGACCGCCGGTAACCCAAGGTGAGGTGCGCCCAGCCATGACCACAGCGACCGAACGCGACGTGCAGCTGCTCCGCGATGCACTCGGCCCGCTCCGGGACCGCGAGCAGATCGCCGAACGGCTGCTCGCGTCCTCGGCCAAGCACTCCTTCGATCCGGACAAGGACCTCGACTGGGACTCGGCGATCGAGGACGGCAAGTGGTTCTGGCCGCCCGAGCTCGTCTCGCTCTACGACACCCCACTGTGGCGGAGGATGTCCGAGGAACAGCGGATGACCCTGTCCAGGCACGAGGCCGCGTCACTGGCCTCACTGGGCATCTGGTTCGAGATCATCCTCATGCAGCTGCTGGTCCGCCACATCTACGACAAGCCGGCGACCAGCAACCACGTCCGCTACGCGCTCACCGAGATAGCCGACGAGTGCCGGCACTCGATGATGTTCGGCCGCATGATCAAGTGGAGCGGGTCGCCCGACTACCCCGTACCGCGCGTCTACCACAACCTCGCCCGGATACTGAAGACCGTCTCCACCACACCCGGTTCGTTCGCCGCGACCCTGCTCGGCGAGGAGATCCTCGACTGGATGCAGCGGCTGACGTTCCCGGACGACCGCGTCCAGACGCTGGTGCGCGGCGTGACCCGCATCCATGTCGTCGAGGAGGCGCGGCACGTCCGGTACGCCCGCGAGGAGCTGCGCCGCCAGATGGTGACCGCGCCGCGCTGGGAGCGCGAACTCACCCGGGTGAGCTGCGGCGAGGCGGCCCGCGTCTTCTCCGTCTGCTTCATCAACCCGCAGGTGTACGAGAGCGTCGGCCTGGACCGCCGCGAGGCCGTCGCCCAGGTGAGGGCGAGCGGTCACCGGGCGGAGGTCATGCAGAGCGGAGCGAAGCGGCTGACGGACTTCTTCGACGACATCGGGGTGCTGAACGGTGTGGGACGCAGGCTGTGGAAGAGCTCGGGCCTGCTCGTCTGAGGCGACGCCCCGTTGTCCACGCGCCCGCAGCGCCCACGGCCTCGACCGCGATGGCCAGCGGCGTCGCGGGCGAGGTCGTTAGGCTTCATGGCATGACCACCGCCGCGCGGCCGACCCGTGCGTACCGAAGGCTCAGCGTCGAGGAGCGCCGCACCCAGCTCCTCGGTGCGGCCCTCACCCTGTTCGCGCACCGGGCGCCCGACGAGGTCTCCCTCGACGAGGTGGCGACGGTCGCCGGGGTCTCCCGCCCGCTCGTCTACCGCTACTTCCCGGGCGGGCGGCAGCAGTTGTACGAGGCGGCGCTGAGATCCGCCGCCGAGAAGCTGATCCTGTGCTTCACCGAGCCGCCCGTGGGACCGCCCACCGAGCGGGTGCTGCGCGTGCTGGACCGCTATCTCGCCTTCGTCGACGAGCACGACACCGGTTTCAGCGCGCTGCTGCGCGGCGGCAGTGTTGTGGAGACGTCCCGTACGACGGCGATCGTCGACGAGGTGCGGCGGGCGGCGGCCGAGCAGATCCTGATGCACCTGGGCCGGGGCGGCACGGGTGCGGGGGACGAGCCCGGACCCAGGCTGCGGATGATGGTGCGGACCTGGATCGCGGCCGTCGAGGCGGCGTCCCTGATCTGGCTGGACGAGGGCAAACGGCCCGCCGCGGCCGACCTGCGCGACTGGCTGGTCGACCAGCTGATCGCGCTGCTGGCGGCAACGGCGGCCTCGGACCCGGAGACCGCGTCGACGGTGACGGAACTGCTGCCGCTGGAGACCGCCGCGGGCCCGGCCGGACGGCTGGCGGAGCGGCTGGTCCCGGTCGTCGGCGGAGCGGCTCATCTGCTGCCCGGGAGCTGATCGGTCAGACTGGGGCGGTGAGAAGCGAGAACACCCCCTTCACCGGCGGCCCCCTGGACGGGCGGGTACTGCCGGTCCTGGTCGGCCCGACCGGCCATCCGCCCAAGTGGTACGAGGTCCCGGTACCGGCCGCCGACGGCGGGCCCGCCACCGTGTACGCGTACCGCCGGGTCCCGGCCGGTCACTCCGGACGGCTGGGAATTCCGCGCGGCTGGGTGTACGAGTACGCCCCCGAGGGCCGGGAGCGGCACAGCCCCAAGTGGCCCTGGTCGAAGCCGGACTGAGAAGACGGGACCCGGCGCGGCCGGGCGGCCGGTCTAAGATCGACGCTCTGGTGCCAGGGCACGGTCAGCAAGGGGGTGCGCCATGGAGGCGCTGCGTCAGGACGATCCACGCCGCATCGGTCCGTACACCGTGCTGGCGCGGTTCCGCGAGACCGCGAGCGCCGTGCAGTACCTCGCACACGACGCGGCGGCCGGCGGACCCGTGCTGCTCACCACCGCCCGCCCCGAACTCGCCGCGCTGCCCGCCTTCCGGCGCCGTTTCCTGGCGGAGGCCCGCACTGCGGACCGACTGACCGGCGGCCGGGTCCCGCCGCAGCCGGGCGCGCCGGCCGATGGCCCGGACGACGACGCGGACAACGGCCTGTTGTGGACGGCCGGCCCCTATGTGCCCGCGCTGACGCTCGCCGAGGCGATCGAGGTCATGGGTCCGCTCCCCGAACGGGCCGTGCGGATTCTGGGCGCGGGCATCGCCGGGACCCTCTCCCATGTGCACACCACGAGAGCCGTGCTCCAGGGCCTGGCACCCGGCACGGTGCTGCTGGCCGAGGACGGACCGCGGCTCACCGGGTTCGGCCCGCTGGCCGCCGCGGCCGCCGCCGAGGCCCGGCCCGGCGGGCAGTTGTCCGTACGGCTCGCCTACCTCACCCCGGAGCAGGTCGAGGGCGAGGAACCCGGCCCCGCCTCCGATCTCTTCGTACTGGGCCTGCTGCTGGCCTACGCGGCGACCGGTACGACCCCGCTCGCCGACGGCCCGGCCGCCGAGGGCGCCGAGCGCATCGCCCGTACCGCCCCCGAACTCGGCGCGGTTCCGGAGGAGTTGCGTGACCTGATCGCCCGCTGTCTGGCGAAGGATCCGGCCGACCGCCCCAGCGCGGGAGCGGTGGCGGCGGAGCTGACCCCGGAGGAAGCGGCGGACCCGGCGAAGAACGGCTGGCTGCCGGAGCCGCTGGCGGCCGCGGTGACGGAACAGGGCATACGTGTACGTGAGTTGACCGAGGCGGGGCAACCGGTGGACGCGCCGGTGAGCGGGCCGGCCGGCGAGTCGGCCCATGGCCCCGCGGACGCGCCCCCGGCCGGCGGGCCGGCCGACGCACCGGCCCACGGACTCGCGCCGGAACCCGCCCCCGCCCAGGACACCCGTACCGCTCAACTCGGCGACATCGGGCGCCACGTACCGAGGGCCGACCGGCCGACGACCCAGTTGTCCGTCCCGCGCGAGCTCACCGGCGCGCCTGCCGGGCCCGCCGCCGGGCCACCGGCCGGGCTCCCGCCCGCGGCGCCGATGCCGCCCCATCCGCTGCCGGCCCCTGCGGCTCCCGCCACCGCGGCCTCCCCCGCCCTCGACCGGCGCGGCCTCTTCATCGGGCTCGCCGCCGGGGCCGCGGGGCTGGTGGTCGGTGGCGGCGGGGCGCTCGCACTGGGCTCCGGCGACGGGGACACGGACGACGCCAAGCCCGCGCCGAGCCGGAGCGGTCCCGCCGTCGCGGGGCTGCCACCGCGGCCGCGCTGGGTGTACCGGCACCCGGCGACCGAACCGCCGCCGCTCACCGCCGCCCTCTGGAACGGCCGGCTGCTGGTGCTGACCAGCGAGAGCGGGGCGGCCGGCATCGATCTGCGCACCGGGCGGCGGGTCTGGGAGAGCACGGACGCCGCCCAGGGGCGCGCCGCGCTGCCGGCCGGGAAGGACCTCTGTTTCGTCGCGGGTCCGTCCGAGTTCCTGTGGCTGTCGTCGAAGGACGGCAGGACGGTGCACCGGGCGGGCTACGCGGACCAGTTCACCGGGGCGCCGGATCTCACGGTGTCGGAGATCGTCGGCACGCTCGGTCCGGTGGTCTGGTTCACGGGCTCCCACAAGGTCACCGTCAAGGCTCCGCCCCCGAAGAAGGGCAAGAAGCGCGGCAAGGACACCCAGGTCGTCACGTCGTACCTCTTCGCCTATGACGTCCTCCGGCGCAAGGAGCTGTGGCGGACCCCCGTGCCCGCCGGGCGCGGCCCCGCCGCCCCCGTGTACCGGCTGATCGCGACCGGACAGACCGACTTCGTCGTGCGCCAGAGCCCGGCCACGCTCACGCCCGGCGACCTGAAGGCCGCCAAGGGGAAGGCCGTCTTCCGGAGCTTCGACCAGAAGACCGGGAAGCAGCTGTGGAGCCGGTCGTTCGGCACGGTCGCGCCGGACGCCGCGGCCACGGGCGACGACCGGGCTCTGCTGTACGCGGCGGTGGGCAACGGTCTCCAGGCGTTCGAACTCCCCACGGGCAAGCCGAAGTGGACGCTGAACGGCACCACCGGAACCCCGTACGGAACCCCCGTGGTGACCGGCACGCTGCTGCACACCACCAACCGCAACCAGGAAGTGGGCGCGGTCGAGCGGGAGACGGGCCGGCCGCGCTGGCGACGTTCGACGGAGGCGGCACTCGGCGCCACCGCCCCCGCGGTGGCCCTCAGCACGACCGGCAGGACGCTGCTGGCCGCGGACGCGTCCCAGGTCACCGCGTTCGCGGCGGAGGACGGACGGCGACTGTGGAAGTTCCAGGACATCGGCTCCCAGGACCCGAAGGGAGCCACGGTCACCGCTCCGTACCGGGTGCTGCCGTCCGGCGGAACCGCCGTCGTCCAGCGCGACCGGATCTTCTACGCGTTCCCGGTTGCCTGAGGGCTGTCCGGCAGTCCCTGGCGGATCGGCGCGCGGCGTCGGACGCGGCGCATCGCAAGGCGGAGGGACGTCCGCGTACCGGATGTATGCGGACGCCCCGGCAGCGCGGCGAGGACGGGGCCTCCCCGCTCGAACGCGGCCGAGAGCTTGGGGAAGCGGCTGCCGTCGTACGCCCACCGGGGATGACGCCGACGCGACACCGTCGAGCGGTGCGCCGCCCGGATGAAGTCGGATGAAGCGGTGGCGCGGCCTCGCCACCCGCTACGGGAGACCGCGGCCGTCCACCCGGAACGACTCCGCATCGCAGGCCGCCGGACAGACCGTGGCCGAAGCCCGGACCTCCGCACCCGCCACCCGCCACCCGCACCCGCCACCCGTCCACCGCCTTCCGGGCGAACCCCTCTGTCGCCACACCCCAGGGTTCTTGCATCTCCTGACACCGGGTGACCGTATTGATGCGTTACGCCCGCTTCTAGGGCATTCCCATGATTCGCCCCGTCACCGGAGGTGATGTCGTGTCAGGCGGAGTCCTGAGCGTGGCCTGTGCCACGGCACTGGCCACGATCGCCGTGGCCTCGCCGACGGCCGCCGCACCCGTGGGGCCGGGCCCCGCGGCGAGCGACGCCGCGAAGCCGCCCGTCGCTGCCGCACCCCCTCCCGCCCTGGGCCCGGCAGCCGCGGGCAAGGGCGTCGCCCAGCTGCTGACCGAGTTGAAGAAGCTGTACCAGCGGGCCGAGGAGGCCACCGAGACGTACAACGGGACCGCGGCGGAGCTGAAGAAACGTACGGCACAGGCGAAGAAGCTCAACGCCTTGTCGGCCACCGCCCGGGTCGCGCTGGCCGACAGCCGGGACGCGGCGGGGCAACTGGCCCGGGAGCAGTATCAGGGACGGTCGGACATCTCGTCGTACCTGCAGTTGCTGCTGGCCCGTGATCCCGAGCACCTCCTGGACCAGGAACATGTGCTCCGGCATGCGGCAGCCGGGCGGGCGGCGACCGTGAAGCGGCTCACCGGCGCCGAAAAGCGCGCCGGTGAGCTGGCGGCCGAATCGCGCAAGGCGCTGGACCGGCAGCAGGTCCTGGCCGCCCGGCAGAAGAAGCAGCGGGACACGGTGCGATCGCGGCTCAAGGCCGTCGAGACGAAACTGTCCGCACTCTCCACCGCTCAGCTCGCCGAGGTGTCCCGGCTGGAGCAGCAGGGCACGGCGAAGGCTCAGAGAGCGCTGGTCACCTCGGGCGCGCTGCCCTCGGCCAGGCCGCCGTCCCGGGCGGGCGACGAGGCGGTGAATTACGCGATGGGCCAGATCGGCAAGCCGTACGTGTGGGGCGCGGAGGGGCCGGACTCGTTCGACTGTTCGGGACTCACGTCGCAGGCCTGGGCGAAGGCGGGCCGGATCATTCCGCGGACCTCGCAGGAGCAGTGGCGGCAACTGCCGAAGGTGCCGCTGAACGCCCTGCGCCCGGGCGACCTGGTGATCTACTTCCCGAAGGCCACCCATGTGGCGCTGTACATCGGCAACGGCCAGGTGGTGCAGGCGCCCCGGCCGGGCTCGCAGGTGAAGGTCTCCCCCGTGGCGTCGAACCCGCTGCTGGGCGCCGTACGACCGGATCCGCAGGCCGCGCCGCTGTCCGCGTACCGGGCGCCGCAGCTCCCGCAGGGTGCGACCGGGGGCTCGGACTCGGGGTACAGCTCGTCGTCGGCGCCCGAGGAGTAGGCACCCGGGCGGCGACGTCCGTACAGAACAGCCGGGCCGGGTCCCGTCGGATTCCCGACGGGACTCGGCCCGGCTGCTGCCGTCAGGCGGCCGACGCGGCGGACACCTCGGCGAGGTACGCGTTGGCCTTCTCCGGGTCGAAGAAGAAGTTCTCGAAGTCCGCCGGGTTGTTGAAGCCGTTGGCGAAGCGGTTGGCGACCGGCTGGAGCCGGCCCGCGGCGCCGATCAGGTTCAGCACGTGCTCCGGCGGTGCGCCGAGCATCGCGTTGGTCCACTTCACGACGTGCTGCGCGGTGTTCCAGTAACGGTCGAACGTGGCCTGCATCCAGTCCGCGTCGAACTCCCGGTCGCCGTGCTCGACGATCGAGTCCAGGTACGCGTTGGCGCACTTGGAGGCCGAGTTGGAGCCCTGGCCGGTGACCGGGTCGTTGGCGACGACGACGTCGGCCACACCGAGCACCAGGCCGCCGCTGGGCAGCCGGCCGATCGGCTTGCGGACGGTCGGGGCGTAGCGGCCCGCCAGGGTGCCGTTGGCGTCGGTCAGTTCGACCTTGGTGGCACGGGCGTACTCCCACGGCAGGAACCGCTCCAGGAGCTCCAGCGTCTTGGCCAGGTGCTCGGAGGGGTCCTTGATGCCCTGGAACACGTCGAGGGGGCCGCCCGGGACGCCCTCCCAGAACAGGATGTCGGCGCGGCCGGACGTGGTCAGGGTCGGCATCACGAAGAGCTCGCCGACACCGGGGACCAGGTTGCAGCGGACCGCGTCGAACTCGGGGTGCTCGGGGCGCGGGCCCATGCCGTGGACGTACGCGACGGCCAGGGCGCGCTGCGGGGCGTCGAACGGTGAACGGGAGGCGTCCCGGCCGAACATGGAGACCAGCTCGCCCTTGCCCGCGGAGACCATCACCAGGTCGTAGGCGCGGGAGAAGTAGTCCAGGTCGGAGACGGCGGCGCCATGGATGACGAGCTGTCCGCCGCGCTGGGCGAACGTCTCCATCCAGCCGGCCATCTTCACGCGCTGGTCGACGGACTGGGCGAAGCCGTCCAGCTTGCCGACCCAGTCGACGGCACGCGAGGAGTCGGGCGCGGCAACCGAGACGCCGAGGCCCTCGATGCGCGGGGCCTGGGACTCCCAGAAGTTGAGCTGGTAGTCGCGCTCGTGCTGGAGCGCGGTGTGGAACATGCACTGGGTCGACATGACCCGGCCGGACCGGATCTCGTCGGCGGTGCGGTTGGACATCAGCGTGACTTCGTACCCTCTGGACTGCAGTCCGAGGGCGAGCTGGAGACCGGACTGGCCGGCTCCGACTATGAGTATCTTCCGCATCGCGGTTCTCCGTTACGTATGGCGTGCGAGTTATGCCGGGGTGGCGTCGAGGGCGTGGCCCACGAGGGCCAGCAGCGACTCGACGACGGTGATCCTGTTACGCGCGTCCATGATCACAACAGGCACGTGCGGAGGGACGGTCAGGGCCTCCCTGACGTCCTCGGCCTCGAATCCCGGCGTTCCCTCGAAGTGGTTGACGGCGACGATGTACGGCAGGCCGCAGCTCTCGAAGTAGTCGAGTGCGGGGAAGCAGTCGGCGAGCCGCCGGGTGTCGGCGAGGACGACCGCGCCGATCGCGCCGCGCACCAGGTCGTCCCACATGAACCAGAAGCGCTGCTGGCCGGGGGTGCCGAACACGTACAGCACGAGGTCGTCGTCGAGCGTGAGCCGGCCGAAGTCCATCGCGACGGTGGTGGTGACCTTGTCGGGCGTCGCGGAGAGATCGTCGGTCTCCTCGCTGGCCTGGGTCATCATCGCTTCGGTCTTCAGCGGGGTGATCTCGGAGACGGACCCCACGAAGGTCGTCTTGCCCACGCCGAATCCGCCCGCGACCACGATCTTCGTGGAGATGGGGGCCCTGGTGTGGTCCAGCTGCCAGGCCTGCAGCGATTCCTCGGACTGGTCCTTGACCCCTGGCTGGCGCGGGGCGAAGAGCGGCGACTCAGAGACGGCGGAGTCCATTGAGCACCCTTTCGAGCAGTGCGCGGTCGGGCTGGCCGGTGCCGTGCCCGTTCCCGTACACGCGGATCTTTCCCTGGTCGGCCAAGTCGCTGAGCAGCACCCGGACCACGCCGAGGGGCATCTTCAGCAGGGCGGAGATCTCCGCGACCGTACGCATCCGGCGGCAGATCTCGACGATTGCCTGGAGCTCCGGCATGACACGGGTGGCCAGGTTGCCGTTGGTCAGCTCGCGGCGCTCCTCGGGCGCTTCGAGCGCGGCGACGAACGTCTCGACGAGCAGGACGTGGCCGAAGCGGGTACGACCGCCGGTGAGGGAGTACGGGCGGACCCGTGCGGGCCTTCGGTCGGACCCGCGGACGGGCAGCCTGTGGGCGGGTTCAGCAGCGGGCGTCACTGGGCTCTCTCCATCGATTTGCGCAGTTCACTGCGGAGTTCGGGGGTGAGTACGTGTCCGGCTCGGCCGACGAAGAGCGCCATGTGGTAGGCGATGACGCTCATGTCGCAGTCCGGGGTGGCGTGCACACCGAGCAGCGAGCCGTCGCTGATCGACATGACGAAGACGCTGCCCTCGTCCATGGCGACCATGGTCTGCTTGACGCCGCCGCCGTCCATCAGCTTGGCGGCGCCGATGGTGAGGCTGCCGATGCCGGAGACGATGGTGGCCAGGTCGGCGCTGGAGCCCTTGGGGCCGTCCTGCCCGCCGCCGGTGGCCGGGGTGGCGAGGTGACCGGGGTCGGAGGAGAGCAGCATCAGTCCGTCGGACGAGACGACGGTGACCGAATGGACCCCTGGCACCTCCTCCACCAGATTGCTCAGCAACCAGTGAAGGTTCCGGGCCTCGGTACTCAGCCCGAATGTGCTGGGCGCAGTCAACTGCGTGCCTCCTCGACTGTGTCCCCCGTCTCATCGGTTCGGCCGCCGATGCGGTCGGCCGGATCGGTGTGAGCGGGGCGTCCGGCGTGTGCCGCGGCTCCGGGGAACGGCTGGTTCGCCGTGATCTCGGCGATCTCCGCCTCGACGTCCCGGCGGCCGTCCCTCGCACCCTGGTGGAAGCCGCCGAGCCGACGGCGCAGCGCCTCCTTGTCCAGGCTGCCCTTCCGCTCGGCGCTGGGCGCCGTGGTGGGCTTGACGACCTTGGGGGTGCGCTTCGGCAGCCCCTTGTCCGTGATGCGCTCCTGCTGCGGAGAGAACTCCGGTGACTGCTGCTCCGGCTGCCGGGGGCCGGGCAGGGCGTCGGCGACGGGCGCGGGGGCCGGGGCGGGAGCGATATACGGCTCCGGGGCGGGAGCGGTGTACGGCTCCGGGGCGGGCGCCTGCGCGGCGTACGGCTCCGGGGCGGCGTACGGGGCGGGCGCCGGTGTCTGCGCCTGCGCGGTGTACGGCTCCGGGGACTCGGCGACCGCGCGCTCGTGGCGGTCGGGGCCGATGGCATACGGGTCGGACACCGGGGGCTCCGGGGTGTCCACGGACTCCGGAACCACCGGGAGACGGACCTGCATCGTGATCTCCGCCTCGGCCTCGACGGCTGCCGGGGCGGGTGCGGGGGCACTGCCCGGGGCACGATCGGGCAGGGGCTCGGAATCAACCCCGGACTCGCGGATCGTCTGCTCGGCCGCCGCGATCAGCGGGTCGCCCGACAGCGCGAGCGTGCGCGTCGGCAGCGCGTTGGAGTTGGCCTCGGCGACCGACCCCGGAAGGTTCAGCGCGGGCGCCTCCCCGGGGACCTTGACCGGCGGCGGTGTGGTGGCCGGTGGCGCCTTCGGCAGCAGCGTCCTGGGCAGGACGACGACCGCCGTGATCCCGCTGCCCTTGTGGTCGCGCAGCTGGACCCGGATACCGTGGCGCGCGGCCAGCAGGGAGGCGACCTGGAGGCCGAGTCCGGCCCCGGACGCTCCCTTGTCGTCCTGCTCGCCCGAATCGAACAACGTCGGGTCGCCGAGCCGGGAGTTGAGCTCGCTCACCCGTGCGGCCGACATCCCGATGCCCTCGTCCTGGACGGAGAGCATCACCTCGCCGTTCTCCAGCAGCCAGCCGGAGAGCTGGACCTGGGAGTCCGGCGGTGAGAAGGAGGTCGCGTTCTCCAGGAGTTCGGCGACGAGGTGGCTGAGGTCGTCGGCGGCGAAACCGGCGAGCTGGGCGTGCGGCGGCAGGGACTGGATGGTGACCCGCTCGTACCGCTCGATCTCGGAGACGGCCGCGCGCAACACGTCGACCAGCGGGATCGGGCCCGCGTGCCCGTGCCCGTGCTCGGCGCCCGCGAGGACCAGCATGTTCTCGCTGTGCCGGCGCATGACCGTGGCCATGTGGTCGAGCTTGAAGAGGGTGGCCAGCCGCTCCGGGTCGTGCTCCCGCTCCTCCAGGCTCTCGATGACACCGAGCTGGCGCTCGACGAGGCCGAGGGTGCGCAGCGAGAGGTTGACGAAGGTGTGGTGGACCGTGTCCTTCAGCCGCTCCAGCTGAGCGGTGAGGTCGGAGGTCAGGACCTGGAGTTCGGCACGCTGGAGGGTGAGCGCCTCGCGTCCGGCGATCAGCTCGGCGCGTTCCGTCTGCAGGCTCTCGAAGCGGCCGTTGAACTCGTGGAGCAGTCCGTGCAGCTTGCCGTGCAGGGCGTTGATGGACCGTACGACCTGAGCGAACTCGTCGTTGCGGCCGGTGTAGCGGATCGGTTCGGCGGTGTCGGGCTCCGCGACGAGGCGGGCGGCACCGATGCGCAGCACGGCGAGCGGCTGGGTGAGGGTGCGGGCCACCGCGGTGGAGACGCCGACAGCGATCAGCAGACAGCTGCCGAGCAGCGCGATCCGCAGTTCGAGCGCGGTGACGTCGTCGTCGCGCAGCTGCTCCATGCGCTGGACCTGTGCGGTGCCGAGGGCCGACTCGACGCTCCGCATCCGGTCGATCCGGGCGGAGAGGGCCGCCTCGACCTTCTTGCTGTTGACCCGCTGGTCGGAGTCGGTCAGCTCGGGGCGGTCGGTGAGGGAGTTGAGGTACTTCTCCGCGCTGTTGACCTCGGGCCCGGTGACGGTGGACGACAGCTTGTCGCGGGCGGCGGAGCCCGCGGCCTGGTCGAAGTCGGCGAGCGAGGAGAGCTCGCCCGTCCGGGCCTGCTGAGCGGCGGCGCTCAGCTCGTCGCGGGTGCGGTCGTTCTTGCTGCCGCCCTCCTCCTGGACGGGCAGGCCGGTGACCGGGTCGATCTGCGGGGTCGCCGCCTTGCCGGGCACGGAGAGCGCGGCGAGCAGCAGCCCCCGGGTGGCGGAGGCATGCTCGGTGGCCCGGCCGAGGGCGAGCGGGGCACGGGTGGCCTCGGCGGCGCGCGGCGGGGTCTTCTCGGCGAGTTCGTCGGCGAGGTCGTGGAGCTTGGCGATGACCTCGGAGTACGCCTGATGGGCCTCCAGCGC
The DNA here is from genome assembly GCF_043080425.1 of Streptomyces sp. NPDC015032. Taxonomy (NCBI): domain Bacteria; kingdom Bacillati; phylum Actinomycetota; class Actinomycetes; order Kitasatosporales; family Streptomycetaceae; genus Streptomyces; species Streptomyces sp. NPDC015032. The sequence continues at coordinate 114,981 of NZ_JBIBVN010000011.1, forward strand.
CGTGCCCTTGCCGCTGAGCGCGTCACGGCGCAGGGAAGGGATGGCGGAGAGGTCGCGGCGCAGTGCGGCCGGGGCCGCGCCCCTGATCTCGTCCACCTGCTGGTCGACGCGGGCGCTCCGGCTGCCGGGGTCGCCCTTGCCCTCCGCATCGGGGCCGGACTTCTCGTCGCGGCCGGCCGCGATGTAGGCGGTGACCTCGTCGCGTTCGTCGGCGAGGGCGTGGGCAAGCGCGATGGCCTGCTGGTTCAGCTCGGCGAGGGTGACCAGCCGCTGCGACTCGTTCAGGTCGGAGGAGGCGCTGAGGGCCGCGGGTGTGCCCGCAGCGATGACGGTGACACCGACGACCGCGACGCCGGCGATCAGCCGACTGCGCACGCGCGCGGTGCGCCGGGTGCCCTCGCTCTCGGTGGGTGCCGGAGGCGTCGCCCCGGAACCGCTGTGCCTGCTGCCCTTGCTCCGAGGCCGCTTCTTCTGCACCGGTGCTCGCATTCTTGACTCGTCCGCCCTTGAAGCAGAGGTGACGCACGGTCACATGTGAACGAGCGCCCCGACCGCTGGTACGGCTTCTGACCATTCCAGTGCTTTTGAGAGGGGGGCGCGCATCAACCACTCCGCCACCTGAACGAGTGAACATCACTCCGGAGTTGACGAACAAGTCTGCCCTCGGAGCGCGCCCGGCACACCTGGACCGCTGGCTGGAACTTCCGCCCATGCTTTGGCAGGATGCCCGCCCGCACGCCGCGCGGAGCCTTTCCTTCCGCTCCAGGCATCCGTCTGACCTGCCGGTACAGGCCAACCTCGGGCCGCGCAGGGCCCGTCAAGACGTCGTGCAGACTGGCCGTATGCGCATCGAACTCGCCACCGTCGCCGGCAGCGCCGACCGCCCGAACGAGGACTGGGCCGCCACCGCCCTACCCGCTTCCGGCCAGGGCGGGACGCTGATCCTGCTCGACGGAGTGACTCCACCGCAGGGTGACGACGGCTGCGTGCACTCGGTCCCCTGGTTCACCGCACGTCTCGGCGGCTCACTGATCGAACTGTCTGATTCGCGACGGGATCTGACCCTCCAGGGGATTCTGGCCGAGTCCATTCGACGCACCGCCGACGCACATCGCCCACAGTGTGACCTTTCTCACGTACGGACGCCGCAGGCGACAGTCGTCATGGCGCGTTGGGACGAACAGGCGATCGAACACTTGGTGCTCTCCGATTCCGTACTCCTGTTCGAGGCGCCCGACGGAACCGTGCGCCCCCTCCTCGACGACCGGCTGAACCGTCTGCCGCCGGGCTCACTGGCCGATGAAGCGATCGCCGACGCCACGGCCCGGAACAAGGAGGGCGGCTTCTTCACCGCCGCCGCCGACCCCTCCGTGGCGGCCCGCGCGGTCACCGGACGCACCCCGCTCGGCCGGGTGCGGGCGCTGGCCGCGATGACCGACGGGGCGGCCCGCTGGACGGAGATGTTCCACGAGGGCGACTGGGCGGACTGCCTCGGCGTACTCCGCAAGGAGGGAGCACAGGGACTGATCGACCGGGTCAGGGCACTGGAGGACGCGGACACGGAGCGCGTGCATCTGCGCCGCAGCAAGACACATGACGACGCGACGGCGGTCTACGCGGTGCTGTGACGGGAAACGGGGCCGGGCGCCTGACCGCCGGGCTGCCGGGCTGCCGGACCGGGGCCGGGACGCCGGGCCCGGGGACGTCGGGCCCGGAGACGTCGGGCCCGGAGACGTCGGGCCCGGGGCCGCCGGACAGTGATCCGACGCCCCGGGGTCCCGACGCGTCAGTCCTCCGCGCGGGCGTTCAAGTGGTGCAGCAGTCGGGCCAGTTCGGCCACTTCGGCCCGGTCCCAGTCGGCGAGCTTGCGCACATAGCGTTCACGGCGGGCGTCGCGGACGCCGCGGTAGCGGGCCAGTCCTTCGGCGGTGAGACGGACCAGAGAGGCCCGGCCGTCCGCCGGATCGGGCTCACGTGCCACCAGTCCGAGGTCTTCCAGGGCGCGCAGTTGACGGCTCATCGTCGCCTTGCCGACGCCGAAGTAGGCCGCGAGATCAGTGGCCCGCTGCCGCCCGGCCGACTCCAGCCGTACGAGAAGTCCGTAGGCGGCGGGCTCCAGTTCGGGGTGGACCTCACGCGCCATTTCCCCGGAACTGGCCCGCGCCCGGCGCAGGAAGACGGCCAACTCCCGCTCCAGCACAAGGAATGCGTGGTCCACACCACTTCCTCCGGTCGCGCCGGGTTCACTACCGCTTTCGCTCCCGTGCACGTCAACACCCCTCATGAGCTTTCCCGCCAGTGAAAGTTTCTTCCGCCGCTGGTCATCGCCGCAGCTCGGCCAGTATTTCGCAGGCGTAGACCAACGGCAGCGCCCAGACCCTCTTCCGCGACACGGGTCTACGTGCGTAGCGTCATGCATGGCATGTTCACACCATGGCATGTCCGCAGGGGTGCGCCCCGCACCCCTGGGATCAGCACGTCCCCCCACCAAGTCCTCGGAGGCACTCACATGCCCGTGCTCAGATCCGGATCGGGAACGTCCCGCCGCTCGCGCTTCGCGGCGGCCGGGACCCTGCTCGCAGCCCTCTCCCTCCTCCTCACCCTGCCCGGAGCGGCGAGCGCCGCAGACCCCCACAACACCCCCGACACCGCCGCCGCGGCCAAGAAGCCCGCCCGGGGCACGGCCACGATGGGCATGGGCGTCGCCGCCCACGACGGCCAGGGCGGACTGCCGCGCGACACCCGCGCCGCCCAGACCGAAGGCGTGGACGTCGCCAGCTACCAGGGCAACGTCAACTGGCCGACCCTCTGGAACAGTGGTGTGAAGTGGGCCTACACCAAAGCCACCGAGGGCACCTACTACACGAATCCGTACTTCGCGCAGCAGTACAACGGCTCGTACAACGTCGGCATGATCCGGGGCTCGTACCACTTCGCCACCCCGAACACCACGAGCGGCGCGGTCCAGGCCAACTACTTCGTGGACCACGGGGGCGGCTGGTCCAAGGACGGCAAGACCCTGCCGGGCGCCCTCGACATCGAGTGGAACCCGTACGGCGACCAGTGCTACGGCCTGAGCCAGGCCTCCATGGTCTCCTGGATCCGTGACTTCGTGAACACCTACAAGGCGCGCACCGGCCGCGACGCGGTCATTTACACCGCGACCAGCTGGTGGCAGGCCTGCACCGGGAACAACGCGAGCTTCGGCGCCACCAACCCGCTGTGGGTGGCCCGCTACAACAGCACGGTCGGTGAACTCCCGGCCGGCTGGGGCTACTACACGATGTGGCAGTACACCTCGTCCGGCCCGTACGTCGGCGACCACAGCCACTTCAACGGCGCGCTCGACCGCGTACAGGCGCTCGCCAACGGCTGAGCCGGCCCGCCGCGCCCGCGCGGCCCGTCCCATCGCACAGCCGAGCCCCGGTGACCCACCCAGTCACCGGGGCTCCTCTCCGTGCACAGCCATGACCAGGCATTTCCCCGCCGAGCCGACACCGGAGACCTCTATACATCCGGTGTATACCCCACGTGTATAGTCCTGCTCTGCCACACACCGTGTGCCCTGTTCAGCTACGGAGGAGTGACCCGCCTTGTCCATGAAGACGAAGTCGATCGGTACGGGGTTGGCCGCCGCCCTTGTGACGGCACTCACCCTGACGCTGAGCGGCTGCTCCATGCAGACCACCGCGCCGGCGTCGGCGCGCGGTGACGCGGGCTCCGACGCCAAGGGCTCCTTCGGCCCGGTGGACTGCCGCAAGGCGAAGTGCATAGCGCTGACCTTCGACGCGGGACCGGGCGAGGACACCCCGCACCTGCTGGACATCCTCAAGGAGAAGAAGGTGCACGCGACCTTCTTCCTGCTGGGCAAGAACCACGTCAAGAAGCACCCCGACACCGTGCGCAGGCTCGCCGCCGAGGGGCACGAGGTGGCCAACCACACCTGGTCCCACGAGATCCTGACGGACAAGAAGCCCGCCGAGATACGGTCCGAGCTGGAGAAGACGCAGGACGCGATAGCGGAGATCACCGGCAAGAAGCCGCGCCTGATGCGCCCGCCGCAGGGCCGCACCGACGACACCGTCTCGGACATCAGCAAGGACCTGGGACTCTCCCAGATCCTGTGGAGCGCCACCGCCAAGGACTACTCCACGACCGACTCGGCACTGATCAAGAAGCGCATCCTGGACCAGGCGAGCCAGGACGGCGTCATCCTGTTGCACGACATCTACAAGGGGACGGTGCCCGCCGTACCCGGCATCATCGACGCGCTGAAGAAGCAGGGCTACACCTTCGTCACCGTCCCGCAGTTGATGGCTCCCGCCGAGCCGGTCCCGGGGACCATCTACCGCCCCTGATCCGGGGCCCGCACCGTACGCGCCGCCCCGGATCCGCACTCCGGGTCCCTGCGGACGGAAGGCGGGGGCACCCCGCGCGCAGGAATCAGCGGAAGCGGATACACGAATGCGCCCGGCACGCAGGGGACAGCGGAAGCGGATACACGAATGCGCCCGGCACGCAGGGGACAGCGGATACATGAGTGCGCCGCGCGCCCCACCACGGAACGGCCCGCCCACCCGTCGCCGGGAAGGCGGGCCGTCCGTACCGGTCGCGCACGCGGTGCCACGCCCGTCACGCCATGGCACCTACGCCGCGGCCGGGATCCTCTCCCCGGGCCTGACCGCGGAGGCCGGCGCGAGGGCGATCTCCAGCACCTGGCGCACATCCGTCACCGGGTGGACCTCCAGGGTGTCCAGGACCTCGGCCGGGACATCGTCCAGGTCCGCCTCGTTCCGCTTCGGGATCACCACGGTGGTGATCCCGGCCCGGTGCGCGGCCAGCAGCTTCTGCTTCAGGCCGCCGATCGGCAGCACCCGTCCGGTCAGCGAGACCTCACCGGTCATCGCCACATCCGTACGGACCAGCCGTCCCGAGAGCAGCGAGGCCAGCGCCGTCGTCATCGTGATGCCGGCGCTCGGGCCGTCCTTCGGGACCGCACCCGCCGGGAAGTGGATGTGCGCCCCCCGGTCCTTCAGATCCGCGACCGGCAGTTCCAGCTCCGCGCCGTGCGACCGCAGGAAGCTCAGCGCGATCTGCGCGGACTCCTTCATGACGTCGCCGAGCTGACCGGTGAGGGTCAGTCCGGACGCCCCGGTCTCCGGGTCGGCCAGCGACGCCTCGACGAACAGCACGTCGCCCCCGGCGCCGGTCACCGCGAGTCCGGTGGCCACGCCCGGCACCGCGGTGCGGCGCTCGGCCGGGTCCTGGGCGGACTCGGGGACGTGGTGCGGGCGTCCGATCAGACCGCGCAGGTCCGCCTCGGTGACCGTGAACGGAAGCTCCCTCTCGCCCAGTTCGTGCTGGGCGGCGACCTTCCGGAGCAGCCGGGCGACGGCCCGTTCCAGGTTCCGTACGCCCGCTTCACGGGTGTACTCCCCGGCCAGTTTGCGCAGCGCGGACTCGTCGAGCGCCACCTCGTCCTGCTCCAGCCCGGCCCGCTCCAGCTGACGCGGAAGCAGGTGGTCACGTGCGATGACGACCTTCTCGTCCTCGGTGTAGCCGTCGAGCCTGACCAGCTCCATCCGGTCGAGCAGGGCCTCCGGAATGGCTTCGAGGACGTTGGCCGTCGCGAGGAAGACGACGTCGCTGAGGTCGAGTTCGACCTCCAGGTAGTGGTCGCGGAAGGTGTGGTTCTGGGCCGGGTCGAGGACTTCGAGCAGGGCGGCCGCCGGGTCGCCCCGGAAGTCGGAGCCGACCTTGTCGATCTCGTCGAGCAGGACGACCGGGTTCATCGAACCGGCCTCCTTGATGGCCCGGACAATGCGTCCCGGCAGTGCGCCGACGTACGTACGCCGATGGCCGCGGATCTCCGCCTCGTCCCGCACACCGCCGAGGGCGACGCGGACGAACTTACGGCCCATGGCGTGCGCGACGGATTCACCGAGCGAGGTCTTGCCGACGCCCGGAGGGCCCACCAGCGCCAGCACGGCACCGCCGCGCCGTCCGCCGACGACGCCGAGACCGCGGTCGGCACGCCGCTTGCGGACCGCCAGGTACTCGGTGATCCGCTCCTTCACGTCCTGCAGGCCGGAGTGCTCGGCGTCGAGGATCTCCTGGGCGCCCCGGATGTCGTACGCGTCCTCGGTCCGTTCCGTCCACGGCAGTTCGAGGACGGTGTCGAGCCAGGTCCTGATCCAGGAGCCCTCCGGGCTCTGGTCGGAGGAACGCTCCAGCTTGTCGACCTCCTTGAGCGCCGCCTCGCGGACGTGCCCGGGAAGATCGGCGGCCTCGACGCGCGCCCGGTAGTCGTCGGACTCGTCCGCGCCGGAACCAGGACCGCCGTTGAGCTCGGAGAGTTCCTTGCGTACGGCGTCGAGCTGGCGCCGCAGCAGGAATTCGCGCTGCTGCTTGTCGACACCCTCCTGGACGTCCTTGGCGATGGACTCGGCGACGTCTTGCTCGGCGAGGTGCTCGCCGAGCCACTGAATGGCGAGCTTCAGCCGGGCGACCGCGTCGGCGGTCTCCAGGAGCTGCACCTTCTGGGCCGTGGTGAGGAAGGGCGAGTAGCCGGAGTTGTCGGCGAGCGCGGAGATGTCCTCGATCTGCTGGACCCGGTCCACGACCTGCCAGGCGCCGCGCTTCTTCAGCCAGCTGGTGGCGAGTGCCTTGTACTCCTTGACCAGCTCGGCGGCGGCTCCGGGAAGCGGGTCGGGGACGGCCTCGTCGACCCGTGTCCCCTCCACCCAGAGCGCCCTGCCGGGCCCGCTGGTCCCGGCCCCGATCCGCACCCGGCCACGGCCGCGGATGAGCGCGCCCGGATCCCCGTCCGAAAGCCGTCCGACCTGCTCGACGGTGCCGATGACACCGGTGCCGGCGTACGTCCCGTCGACCCGTGGCACCAGAAGCACCTCGGGCTTGCCGCCGCCCTCGCGGGCCGCGGCCTGTGCGGCCTCCACGGCGGCTCGTACGTCGGTGTCGGACAGGTCCAGAGGCACCACCATCCCGGGCAGCACGACCTCGTCGTCGAGCGGCAGCACGGGCAGGGCGAGCGGAGTGACCGCATTGGACTCGGTTGCCATGATCTCCCCTTCGGCAGTCAAGTTGAGCTATGCAGACTCAATGCTTGTGAGCCGATCATTGTTCCCCGGGGATGTTCGCCGTGAGCGATCGCCTGAGCCATTCGCGTGCCGGGCAGCCCCGCCGGACCCCGCACGCTGACAGAACCCCGCACACGCCCCCTTTGATTCCGAACCGTCCGAGCCGCTCCGGCCGGCGGAAATCCATCGGCAACCGGCCGGAACAAAGGGCAGAGTGCCGGTATGCATGCGGCTGCGAGTGCGGCTGCGAACGACGACAGAGGGCTACGACCGGACGGAACGATCCGGCGGGAGGGCTCGCTGAGCCGGGTGCCGGCGGCGTTCGCCCCCGTGGTGGAGGCGGCCCGCGCCTGCATCGCCGAGTCGTTCGGCCACGCGCAGCTGCACAGTGCGTACATCTACGGCAGCATTCCGCGCGGCACGGCTGTTCCCGGTGTCTCCGACCTGGACCTGCTGCTCGCCCTGCACGCCGAGCCCACCGTGGCCGACCGGGCGGCGGCCCGGACCATCGAGGCCGAGCTGGACAGCTCGCGGTCCACGGCGAGAAGGCCCCACGCCCCTGACCCCCGCTCCCCCGGCCGCACCGGCGCGGCGCAGCAGCGGCCGGCAGGCCACGCCCAGCAGCAGCGCCAGCGGGTGGCCCCAGTCGGCGAGGGGGTCGCCGAGGGCGAGCAGGTCATGCAGCAGCATCGCGCCGACCGCACCGAGCATCACCCCCCGCGGCCATGGCGTGAGCAGCCCGGCGAGCGCGCCCACGCTCGCCATCAGCCCGAAGCTGATGCCGTAGTCGAGCCGGTGCAGTGAGGACTCCGGCAGACGGCCGGCCATCACGGACACCCCGACCGGGATCTCCGTGGCGAGCGTCGCCACGACGTGGCCGAGCAGGAACACCCCGGCGGTGCGCCATCCCCCGACGCGGCGTTCCAGCGCGGTCAGTACAAGAGCGAAGCCGAGGACGTACGGGGAACCGAGCCCGCCGACGACCCACAGGGCACTGGCGATCAGGACCAGCAGCGGGGCCTCGCCGAGATGCGCGACGTCCGTGCTCGATGCGCGCAGCACGGCGGAGACGGTGTCCGGTTCGCCGTAGTGCGTGAAGAGGGACGTGGCGACGAGCACCAGCAGGTACCCGAAGGTGAACGGGGTACCGGCCGGCGTCGGCGGCAGCCGCAGGCACCGGCGGGCCCACCGGGCCCTTTTGGCCCCACGAGGTTCCCGGGCGGGCGGAGGGGCGGCCGCTTCCGTACGGCGCCCACGCGGCACGGCGTCGGGCAGCGGGGCCGCGTGCCCGTCGTCGCAAACCACCCCGTCCGTACCCCGGTGCACCGTGCGAGGCTCCTTCCGTACCACCTCCCCGAGCAACGTCCCACACTCCGCGATCGTCCCCCGCAGTGTCCACGGCCTGAGCCGCGTGAGCCACGCAGGAACCGGCCCGGGTCCGTCGCCCGGCAGAGGCCCGGGTCCGTCGCCCGGCAGAGGCCCGGGTCCGTCGCCCGGCAGAGGCCCGGGGTCCGTTGCCGGCCTCCGGACGGCACACCCTCGCCCGGACGCCCCGGACGCCCCGGATGGTTCCGGCAATCCGCTGGCCCCCGGACGCGCGGACCGGCCAGGATGGCAGGGACCGTGGCGGTCACCGACGTCCGCCACCCACGTCCGTCCCGCACGTCCGCCATCGACCGGAGACCCGCACCATGCCCGAGATCCACGGCCCCGACGCCCTCGCCCCCATCACGCTCGACCGCCGGGAGGGTCCGCACGGCGAAGTCGTTCTCCGGGAGCGGGGGGACGACTTCGAGATCATCGCCAACGGATGCTTCCTCATGGACACCTCGGACGGGCGCTCCGAGCGGCTGCTGATCGACGCGGCGCTGGCCGCGCTGCCCGCCGGCCGGACGGCGCCGGCGGTGCTCATCGGAGGGCTCGGGGTCGGGTTCTCGCTCGTGCGGGCCGCCGCCGAGCCGCGGTGGGGGCGGATCGCCGTCGTCGAGCGGGAGCAGGCGATCGTGGACTGGCACCGGACGGGGCCGCTGGCCCGGATCTCCCGTGCGGCGCTCGCCGATCCGCGGACGGAGATCCTGACGACGGATCTCGTCGGGTACCTGCGTACGACTACGGACCGTTACGACGCGCTGTGCCTGGACATCGACAACGGACCGGACTGGACCGTCACCGAGGACAACACGAACCTGTACTCCCCCGCCGGTCTGGCTGATTGCCGTGAGCGGCTGACGCCGGGCGGCGTTCTCGCGGTCTGGTCCGCACAGCCATCCGCGGACTTCGAGCACGCCCTACGGAATGCCGGATTCAGCGGGGTAAGGACGGAAGAGGTACGTGTTGCCCGAGGTGTTCCCGACGTGGTGCATCTCGCACTTCGGACAGCCTGAGTGCTCCCGCCGGACATCCACGGCCTCGGACGCCCGGGGCCAAGCGCCACAAGGCCGACACTCCGCCACCTGTCGCACCCAAGCCGTTACACCCTGCGTAGCCGAGAGCACTCCGCTGCCTTTACGCTGCTGACCGGTGACGGGATCACCCATGAAATCCACTAGCGAAGACCGTGCGTCCGGGGGTATGAACCCCCGTGAGAACGGGCAGGGGCGGGGCGATGGAACAGACACACACCACCCACAACGGTGTCGCGGCCACCCCGGGCGCTCAGCGCCGGGTGCTGGTGGTCGAGGACGACGTCACGATCGTCGAAGCCATTTCCGCCCGGCTGCGGGCGGAGGGCTTTCTGGTGCAGACCGCGCTCGACGGACCCGCGGCCGTGGACGCGGCCGAGGCGTGGCAGCCCGATCTGATGGTGCTCGACATCATGCTTCCCGGCTTCGACGGCCTGGAGGTCTGCCGTCGCGTGCAGGCCCAGCGGCCGGTGCCGGTGCTCATGCTGACCGCCAGGGACGACGAGACCGACATGCTGGTCGGTCTCGGGGTCGGCGCCGACGACTACATGACCAAGCCGTTCTCGATGCGTGAACTGGCGGCCCGGGTGCACGTACTGCTGCGCCGGGTCGAGCGTGCGGCGCTGGCCGCGGTCACTCCGCGCAGCGGCATACTGCGCCTCGGCGAACTGGAGATCGATCACGCGCAGCGCCGGGTCCGGGTGCGCGCCGATGACGTCCACCTCACGCCGACCGAGTTCGACCTCCTGGTCTGCCTGGCCAATACGCCGCGCGCGGTGCTCTCCCGGGAGCAGCTGCTGGCCGAGGTCTGGGACTGGGCGGACGCCTCCGGCACCCGTACCGTCGACAGCCACATCAAGGCGCTGCGCCGGAAGATCGGTGCGGAGCGGATCCGTACCGTGCACGGTGTCGGCTACGCCCTGGAGACCCCTGCCCCATGACCCGGCCCGGTTCCGGACTGCGTCCTTTTTCGGTCAAGGCCAAGCTGGGCACGCTCGTGGTGGTCTCGGTGTTCATCACCACCGGGCTGCTGATGGTGGCCCTGCGCACCCGGACGGAACTGCGCTTCATCACGGTGTTCTCGGTGATCGCGACCCTGCTGATCACCCAGTTCGTGGCACACGGTCTGACGGCGCCGCTGGATGAGATGACGACCGTGGCCCGGTCGATCTCGCACGGCGACTACACCAGACGGGTGAGTGGCGCCGACCGGCGTGACGAGCTCGGCGACCTGGCCCAGACGATCAACCTCATGGCGGACGACCTGGAGGCCGTGGACCGGCATCGCAAGGAGCTGGTGGCCAATGTGTCGCATGAGCTGCGGACCCCCATCGCTGCGCTCAGAGCCGTACTGGAGAACGTCGTGGACGGGGTGTCCACGGCCGATCCCGAGACCATGCGGACGGCGTTGAAGCAGACCGAGCGGCTCGGCAGGCTGGTGGAGACGCTGCTGGACCTGTCCCGTCTGGACAGCGGGGTGGTCACGCTGAGGTCCCGCCGCTTCGAGGTGTGGCCGTATCTGTCGGGTGTGCTGAAGGAGGCGAACCTCGCCGCCTCGCACCGCCGGCTGCCCTCCGGTTCAGGGAACCACACCCGTAAGGACGTACATCTGCATCTGGACGTGTCGCCGCCCGAGCTGACCGCGCACGCGGACGCGGAACGGCTGCACCAGGTGGTGGCCAATCTGATCGATAACGCTGTCAAGCACAGCCCGCCGCACGGCCGGGTCACCGTCCTGGCGCGGCGCGGCGCCGGACCGGAATCGCTGGCGCTGGAGGTCCTGGACGAGGGGCCGGGCATTCCGGAGTCCGAGCGGCACCGGGTCTTCGAGCGTTTCAACCGGGGCGAGGTGCCGTCCCCGCACGGGCCGGGCAGCGACGGCGGTACGGGCCTGGGCCTGGCGATCGCCCGCTGGGCGGTGGATCTGCACGGCGGACAGATCGGCGTGGCCGAATCCGCTCGCGGCTGCCGCATTCAGGTCACTCTTCCGGGGACCTCGAAACCACGAGGTTGACATAGGGTTCGAACCGGAAGGGAACGTTCTGCGTGTTCCCTTCAAGGGGTACGGTCCAGGGGGCCGTAGCTGCGGTCCCGCGTACCCGGAGCGAAGCGGAACCATGCTTGTTTCCCGCCAATTCCTGCGCCGAAACCCGCCTTCCGATGTGACTTGCACGACGAAGACCGGCCCGGCCTGCATGGAACGGCTGCGGAGGCGTAGCCTTGATTTCCGCTGTCCATCACCTTGTGAAGCGGAAGAGGGCGGTTGCCGCCGTGTCGTCTCAGTCCCCCAGTAACTCGAGCATCTCGACCGACCAAGCCAGCCCGGGTTCCGACCCGGCTGCGGCTTTCGGCCCCAATGAGTGGCTCGTCGACGAGATCTACCAGCAGTACCTCCAGGATCCCAATTCGGTCGATCGTGCCTGGTGGGACTTCTTCGCCGACTACAAGCCGGGTACGTCCGGCACGGCGGACAAGCCCGTTCCCGGCGCCCCGGCCGCGGGGGCTGCGGTGACCCCGGCCCCGGCCGCCACCGCACCGGCCGCCACGCCCCGGGCCGCTCCGGCGCAGACCCCTGCTCCGGCCGCGAAGGCCCCCGCGCCCGCAGCTCCGGCACCCGCCCAGGCCGCTCCCGCCGCCGCTGCCCCGGCAGCCCCGGCGAAGGCCGCGCCGGTGGCCGAGGCCCCGGCCAAGCCCGCGGCGGCTCCGGCCACCGAGGCTCCGGCCGGCCCCGAGTACGTGACGCTGCGCGGCCCGTCGGCCGCCGTCGCGAAGAACATGAACGCCTCGCTGGAGCTGCCGACGGCCACGTCCGTGCGCGCCGTTCCGGTGAAGCTGCTCTTCGACAACCGCATCGTCATCAACAACCACCTCAAGCGCGCCCGTGGCGGGAAGATCTCCTTCACGCACCTCATCGGGTACGCGATGGTGCAGGCCCTCAAGGCCATGCCGGCGATGAACCACTCCTTCGCGCTGAAGGACGGCAAGCCGACCCTGGTCAAGCCGGAGCACGTCAACCTCGGTCTGGCCATCGACCTGGTCAAGCCGAACGGCGACCGCCAGCTGGTCGTCGCGGCCATCAAGAAGGCCGAGACGCTGAACTTCTTCGAGTTCTGGCAGGCCTACGAGGACATCGTCCGGCGCGCCCGCAACGGCAAGCTCGGCATGGACGACTTCACCGGGGTCACCGCCTCACTGACCAACCCCGGCGGCATCGGCACCGTGCACTCGGTGCCCCGCCTGATGCCCGGCCAGGGCCTCATCATGGGCGTCGGTGCGATGGACTACCCGGCCGAGTTCCAGGGCACCTCACAGGACACCCTGAACAAGCTGGGCATCTCCAAGATCATGACGCTGACCTCGACGTACGACCACCGGGTCATCCAGGGTGCCGCCTCCGGCGAGTTCCTGCGGATCGTCGCCCAGCTTCTGCTCGGCGAGAACGAGTTCTACGACGAGATCTTCAAGTCGCTGCGCATCCCGTACGAGCCGGTCCGCTGGCTCACGGACATCGACGCCTCGCACGACAACGACGTGACCAAGGCCGCGCGGGTCTTCGAGCTGATCCACTCCTACCGGGTCCGCGGCCATGTCATGGCCGACACCGACCCGCTGGAGTACCGCCAGCGCAAGCACCCCGACCTGGACATCACCGAGCACGGCCTCACCCTGTGGGACCTGGAGCGGGACTTCGCGGTCGGCGGTTTCGCCGGCAAGTCGTTGATGAAGCTCCGCGACATCCTCGGTGTGCTGCGCGAGTCGTACTGCCGCACCACCGGCATCGAGTTCATGCATATCCAGGACCCGAAGCAGCGCAAGTGGATCCAGGACCGGGTGGAGCGCACGCGCACCCAGCAGCCCGAGCGCGAGGAGCAGCTGCGGATCCTGCGCCGGCTCAACGCCGCCGAGGCGTTCGAGACGTTCCTGCAGACCAAGTACGTCGGCCAGAAGCGATTCTCGCTGGAGGGCGGCGAGTCCGTCATCCCGCTGCTCGACGCGGTCATCGACTCCGCTGCCGAGGCCCGCCTCGACGAGGTCGTCATCGGCATGGCCCACCGCGGCCGGCTGAACGTGCTGGCGAACATCGTCGGCAAGTCGTACGCGCAGATCTTCCGCGAGTTCGAGGGCAACCTCGACCCCCGGTCGATGCACGGCTCCGGCGACGTGAAGTACCACCTGGGCGCCGAGGGCACCTTCACCGGTCTGGACGGCGAGCAGATCAAGGTCTCGCTGGCCGCCAACCCCTCGCACCTGGAGGCGGTCGACCCGGTCCTGGAGGGCATCGCCCGCGCCAAGCAGGACATCATCAACAAGGGCGGCACGGACTTCACGGTCCTGCCCGTCGCGCTCCACGGCGACGCGGCCTTCGCGGGCCAGGGTGTCGTCGCCGAGACGCTCAACATGTCGCAGCTGCGTGGCTACCGCACCGGCGGCACCGTGCACGTGGTGATCAACAACCAGGTCGGCTTCACCGCCGCCCCGGAGTCCTCGCGCTCCTCGATGTACGCCACCGACGTGGCGCGCATGATCGAGGCGCCGATCATCCACGTCAACGGCGACGACCCCGAGGCCGTCGTCCGGGTCGCGCGCCTGGCCTTCGAGTTCCGGCAGGCGTTCAACAAGGACGTCGTGATCGACCTCATCTGCTACCGCCGCCGCGGTCACAACGAGGGCGACAACCCGGAGTTCACCAACCCGCAGATGTACACCCTGATCGACAAGAAGCGCTCGGTGCGCAAGCTCTACACCGAGTCCCTCATCGGTCGCGGCGACATCACGCTGGAAGAGGCCGAGCAGGCACTCCAGGACTTCCAGGGCCAGTTGGAGAAGGTGTTCGCGGAGGTCCGCGAGGCCACCTCGCTGCCGGCTCCGGCGCACACCCCCGAGGTCCAGCCCGAGTTCCCGGTCGCCGTCACCACCGCGGTCTCCCAGGAGGTCGTGAAGGTCATCGCGGAGTCCCAGGTCAACATCCCCGACCGGATCACCGTCCACCCCCGCCTGATGCCGCAGATGCAGCGCCGCGCGGCCTCGGTGGAGAACGGCACGATCGACTGGGGCATGGGCGAGACCCTGGCCATCGGTTCGCTGCTGATGGAGGGCACCCCGGTCCGGCTCGCCGGCCAGGACACCCGTCGCGGCACCTTCGGCCAGCGGCACGCGGTCCTCGTCGACCAGGTGACCGGCGAGGACTACACCCCGCTGCTCTACCTCGCCGACGACCAGGCCCGTTACAACGTCTACGACTCGCTGCTCAGCGAGTACGCGGCGATGGGCTTCGAGTACGGCTACTCGCTGGCCCGTCCGGAGTCGCTGGTCATCTGGGAGGCCCAGTTCGGTGACTTCGTCAACGGCGCGCAGACCGTCGTCGACGAGTTCATCTCCTCGGCCGAGCAGAAGTGGGGCCAGACCTCCGGCGTCACGCTGCTGCTGCCGCACGGCTACGAGGGCCAGGGCCCGGACCACTCGTCCGCCCGCCCAGAGCGTTTCCTCACGCTGTGCGCGCAGAACAACATGACGGTCGCCATGCCGACCCTGCCGTCGAACTACTTCCACCTCCTGCGGTGGCAGGTGCACAACCCGCACCACAAGCCGCTGATCGTCTTCACCCCGAAGTCGATGCTCCGCCTCAAGGCGGCCGCGTCGAAGGTGGAGGAGTTCACCACCGGCGGCTTCCGCCCGGTGATCGGCGACGACTCGGTGAACCCGAACGACGTCCGCAAGGTCGTCTTCTGCGCGGGCAAGGTCTACTACGACCTGGAGGCCGAGCGTGCGAAGCGCGGCGCCACGGACGCTGCGGCTGCCAGTACCGCGATCATCCGTCTGGAGCGCCTGTACCCGCTGCCGGGTGCCGAGCTGCAGGCCGAGATCGCCAAGTACCCGAACGCCGAGAAGTACCTCTGGACCCAGGAGGAGCCGGCCAACCAGGGCGCCTGGCCGTTCATCGCCCTGAACCTGATCGACCACCTGGACCTGGCCGTCGGCGCCGACGTCCCGCACGGTGAGCGCCTGCGCCGCATCTCGCGGCCGCACAGCTCGTCCCCGGCGGTCGGCTCGGCCAAGCGCCACCAGGCCGAGCAGGCACAGCTGGTCGCCGAGGTCTTCGACGCCTGACCGGCTGCTGTACGGAACCGGGGCCCGGCTCCGCGACTCGATCGCGGGGCCGGGCCCTCGGCGTGCGTACGGGGCGGGCCCGTTCAGATGATCAGGGTCGTCCTCGTCCTGCGCTGGGCCGCGAAGGATTCCGCGTCCACGACGACCGGTATCGGGGCGTCCTCCCCGGCGCCGTGGACCCGACGACGACCGCCGTCCGTACCCCCGTTGCCTCACAACTGACCTGTGCAGCACGGATACTGACGTCACATCATCCGGAGTGCGCTTTCCATGAACCGGGTCAGACCATCTGCGGCTCGAAGTCCCAGTACGGACGGTTGCGGGAACGGGCCGAGACCGTGTGGACGTGCTGGGCACCGAGGGTCGCCACCAGGTCCCCCAGCGCCTCGCTCTCGACCTTCTCCGCCCGCTGCCGGTCGCGGATCCCGCGCAGGTCCGCGGCGTGGGCGATCCGGGCGGAGAGGGTCAGCGGGTGGGTCCGGCCGAGTACCTCGATGGCCCGGTTGATCAGCGAGTCCGTGAGGGCGGCTGCGGATTCCGGGTCGCCCACCAGGTTGCGCAACGCCGAGGCGTTGACCGCGCAGCCGAGGGTCCAGGGATGGTTCTCGCCCACGGCCTCCGTCATGTCGGCGAGCGCCTGCTCCAGGAGCGCGTGCGCCTGGTCCCGCTCCCCCACGTTCCGGAGGATCAGGGCATGGTTGGTCCGGGTCCCCGCCACGTAGGGGTGCGATTCGCCGAGCGTCTCCACATAGCCCCGGACGACCTTCTCGCTTATATCCCTGGCCTGGTCGATGTCGGCGTGCTCGCGGGCGAAGCAGCTCTGGCTGGCCGCGAACATCATGGTCAGGGGGTCGTCCTCGCCGAGCACGCGTTCGCACCGCTCCAGGACCCGGGTGAACAGCGCCGCGGCCCTGGGGCGTTCCCCCGACCGGTAGTGGCACAACGCGAGGTTGTGTTCCGCGCGCAGGGTCTGCGGGTTGTCGTGGCCCATCACCAGCCGGTGCACCCGGGCGCTCTGGTTCTGGAGCGACAGGGCGTCGCTGTACCGGCCGAGCAGGCGCAGGTCGGTGGCGTAGTTGATCTCGGAGTACAGGGTCCAGGTGTGACGCGGGCGCAGCAGTTGCCGCCGGGCCTCCAGGGTCCGCCGGTTGAGCTCCAGGGAGTCCTCGTACCGGCCCAGCAGGCGCATCGAAGTACCCAGGTTGTTCTGCGCGCTGAGCGTGCGCGAGTCCTGCTCGCCCAGCAGTTCGCGGTAGGCCGCGAGGATCCAGCCGGACATCTCCAGCGCCTCGTCGTACCGGCCGAGGCCCCGCAGGTCCGCGGCGAGGCCGCCCGCGGCGCGCAGGTGTTCCAGGTCCTGGGGGCCGCGTTCGGCGCGCAGATGGTCGACGGCGGCCCGCTCGATGGCTTCCGTGCCGGCGTAGTCGCCGACGGCCCGCAGCACGTTGGCGTAGTTGTAGCTGAGGTCCCAGACCCGGGGGTGGTCCTCGCCGAGGAGCCTCCGCCAGGCCTTCATGGCGCGTTCGCCCAGTTTGATGCCGGCCCGGTACTCACCGGAGAGGTACATGTAGCGCAGGCAGTTGAGCACCAGGGTCTGCACCGCCGGGTCGGTGCTGTTGAGCACATCGGCCCACTTCAGGTGCGGAGTGATCTCGGCGTAGGCGGGCCACAGACGGGTGTCGGTGGGGCGGCCGGGGTCCGCGGCGGCGAGGGCGCGGCGGACCACGTCGATGAACTCCTGGCGGTCCTGGTCCGGCATGTCCTTGCCGATGATCTGGTGGACCATGCGGTGCATGTAGAGCGATTCGCCGGACGACGCCTCGTCGGCGACCGATTCGTGGGACTCCAGGCGGACCACGGAGTACTGACGGAGCTGGCCGATCGCCTTGTTCCACAGCAGCGGGTCGTTCATCAGGCCCGCGAGCTGTTCCGGCAGCTCCCCGGAGGGCATCTCCTTCAGCAGCCGCACGGGGATCGAACCGGGTGCGAAGAAGCTGCACAGGCGCAGCAGGTCGACGGACTCGGGAACGGTGTCCTTGAGCTTGTTCAGCAGTATCGACCAGGCGGTCTGGAAGGCGAGCGGGAAGTCGGCGGAGATCTTGACGACGTCCTGGTCGATGCCGCCTTCGAGGAGCTCGATGTACTCGTCGACCGACATGTCGGAGTCGTTGAGCCAGCCGGCGGTCTGGTCGAGGAGGAGCGGGAGGTCTTCGAGCGCGTCGGCGAGCTGGTCGGCCTCGACCGGGGTCAGGCGCGGTGCGCGGCGCCTGATGAAGGCGACCGATTCGTCGCGGTCGTAGACCGGGATCTCGACGAGGTTGCTGTTGTGTTCGCTCCACTCCGGGTTGCGGGAGGTGATCAGGACATGCCCGGGGCCGGTGGGCACCAGGTCCCAGATGTGTTCGGGTTCGTCGGCCCCGTCGAGGACGAGGAGCCAGTGGGAGTGCGGCTCGCCGCGGCGCAGCGCGTCCCGTACCGCGCGCAGCCGTTCGCCGTACTCGGCCCCGGTCGACAGGCCCAGTTCGGGGGCGAGTTCGGCGAGCTTCTGGCGGTAGAGGGCGCGACGGTCGGCGGGCACCCACCACACGACGTCGTACTCGGAGCCGAAGCGGTAGACGTACTCCGCGGCCAGCTGGGTCTTGCCGACGCCGGACATGCCGTGCAGGGTCACGACCCCGGCACCGGAGCCGGCGTCCTGGAGGGCCTGGTACGCCCTGGTGAGCAGTTCCTCGCGGCCGGTGAACCGGGTGTTGCGCCGCGGCACCCCGCCCCACACCTCGGGGGTGTCGGCCGGATACCGGGGTCCGGGCCGGGCCGCGACGGACTCCGGCAGCGGGTCGGTGGGCAGGCCCAGACGGACGAGGAGACGCCGCTCGGCCTCGTCGGCGCCGACGTTGGTCAGGTCGGCCGCGCCGAAGGCCGAGGTGGCGCCGGGCAGCGCCGATGTGGTGACGCAGACGGCGGCGAAGCGGTCCGGGTCGGGGGCGACAACCTCGCGCAGCGCCCGGTTCCACTCCTCGTGGCTGCGGGGGCCGAGCTGGAAGTACCAGTCGCTGAGGATCACCAGGACCTGGCCGCGCGACAGCGTCAGATCCCGCAGCGACTCCTCCAGCGGCACCTCCACCGGTGGGTCCCAGCGCTGCTGGACGACCGTCACCCCGCGCCGCTCCAGACGGTCACCGATCCACGCCGACCACGCGCGGTTGAAACCGGCGAAACTGATGGTGACGGTGTGCGCCCCGGTTGCTCCAACTTGCTTATGCGTTCCGGGCATTCAGCCGTCTCCCTGCCTCGATTCGAGCCTTGTCAAGATACACCGGAGCATGGCCGTTCCGGCGGACAATCCCGGGGTCTCTCACGGCCTCCGCGGGCCGTTCCTCTGCTGCCATATCACCTTGGCGGTGGCCACGTACGCCTGCGCGCGCGCGAGGTGCCCCGTTGGAGGCGGGCAATCGTCCAGACGGTGGTAGAGCGTGATCATCTCGTTGACCAGCACCCGGCCTTCCCGGGTCAGTGCCGCCGAGCCGGCCAGCACGGGCAGGACGGCTCCCACCTGTTCGCGGCAGCGGGCGTGCTCGGCCCAGGCCAGGTCCCGGTGGGTGACGCGCCGCGCGGCCAGCGCGAACCGTTGCCAGTAGTCGGCGAGCGCGATGTGCGAGTAGGCGCCCTGGAGAAGGCCGTCGAAGGGGCGTGGGTCGGAGCGCCACGGCGCGAAGTGCCGTGGTTCCGGGTCCTCGTGGTGCAGCGGTACGAGGGCGCCGAGCGCGGCCAGCTTGGTGTGCTGGAGTTCGTGGACGAGGGTGGAGGCGAAGTAGGCGGGGGTGGCCGGTTTGCTGCTCAGGACAGCGCCGAACGCCTCACGCCTGGTGCCACTGCAATGGGCCGCGCCCTCTCCGGTGGGCCCGGAGCCGGGTGGCGGGCCGAGCGGGACCAGGCAGCGCAGCAGGACCGCCGCTTCGGTGAGGCGGTGTTCGCCGCCGACGGCGAGCAGGGGCGCCACTCCGGCCCAGGACTCGGCCCACGCCTTGCGTTCGTGGTCGTCGATGTGGGCGGCGGCGCTCAGCCCGTGGTGTCGGAGCCCGCTGCCGTCGGTGCGGTACGGGTCGACGTCGTCCAGGGGTACGGGTCCGAGGCCGGGCCGTACGGCGGGCAGGGCGAGCACCGGCAGCCAGCGCGGGTCGGCCGAGCCGGTCGTTCCGTCCGGCTGCGGGTGTGCGACGAGGGGTGCCCCGTCCGTACTCCCCGACATCGTCAGTTTTCCTTCAAAGAAGGCGATGTCGACCGTTTCGGGGGTCGCGGATGTCCCGGATGCCGTGCGCAGGGCGCCCAGGGTGGGCAGCGACAGCAACCCGTCGTGGGCGGCGAGCCGGGTGGTGAACGGGATTCCGGCACGGATCGCGGCCGCGGCGGCCAGTGCGCTCAAGTGGGCGAGGTCGGCGCGGAGTTCGGGTCCGGGTCCGGGCCCGGTGGCGGAGCCGACGAGGCCGCGCAGGCAGCGCTGCGCCCAGGGGCCGGTGAGGGGGTGGAACAGGACGGTGCGTACGGCGCTCCGGTCGGCGCGCTCGGCCGTCTCCAGCAGCGCCCAGTCCTGGCGCAGCCGGTCGAGCGCCGGGGACGGGCAGAGGGATGCGGGGGCCGCCTCGGCCGCGTCGAGCAGGGCCCGCAGCAGGAGGAGCCGGCGGGTGTCCTGATCGCGTACGAGGACGTGGAGGGTGTCGGCGTCGCCCTCGGTGCGGCCGAGTCGGCGCAGCATGTGGTCCGGGAGCGGGGGGCTCGGTGGGGGGATCGGTGCGGGGCTCATCGGTGTGCTCCTGCGGTTGCGTCGGACAGCCGGCCCGCGATGTGGCGGACCAGCCGTTCGAGATCGGCGCAGTAGACGGACGGGTTGGTGAAGCCGTTGTCTGCGCGGTAGCGGTGTGCGTAGTGCCCGCCGCCGCAGACGGTCAGCAGCGGGCAGGCGCGGCACGCGGCGGCGAGCGCGTCGGCGCCTGCCTGGCGGGCTGCGACGCCGGGGTGGCGCAGGGCGTCGTCGAAGGTATGGCGGAATATGTCGAGTCCGGTGGCGGCGGCCGTGTCGTAGGCGGACTTGAGGGAGTCCACCTGCTCGATCGTCCCGTCGGTCTCGACCACGATCGCGTTGACCGGGTCGAGGCCGAGGGATTCGGTCGCGGCGGGCAGGCCCAGCAGCAGGGCGACGCACTCCTCGAAGAGCCGGACCCGGGTCTCCCGGCGCGCGGCCGGCCACCAGCGGTCGAAGACGGTGGTGAGCCAGTCGCCGTACGGGGTCGGGCGGCCCGGTCCCGGCCCCATGGGGGCTGTCCCCGCGCCGGGCAGTCCCGGCGGGGGGTTCGTCCAGTTGCCGTGCGGCAGCAGCAGGTCCAGGACGGGCGGGCGCAGGGCGAGCAGCGACTCGTACATCTCGATCGGGTCGGTCCGCGGGTCGACGACCGTGAGGATGCCCGCGTACACATCGGGGTGCCGGTCGGCGAGGAGCCGGGCGCCGCGCGAGGCGGCGGGCCAGGACGGGCGTCCGGCGCGGTCGGTGCGCTGGGTGTTGTGGGCGGCCAGACCTCCGTCGAGGCTGATGCCGATGCGTATGCCGTGCCGTGCGAGGGTGGCGATGCGGGTCTCGGTGAGGAGGGTGGCGTTGGTCTGGACGGTGGTGTGGACGGTGCAGCCGTCGGGCGTCAGGCCGCGGACCCGGGCGGCGAAGGCGGCCAGCCGGCCGGCGCCCGCGAGGAGGGGTTCGCCGCCGTGCAGGACGAGGGCGACGTCACGCAGTCCGTGGGTCGCCGCGTGCTCGGCGATCCGGTGCGCGGTGCGATCCAGGACGGCGGGTGCGGCGGCGGCCGGGCGGGTGCGCCAGGTGCGGTCGGGGCCCTCGTAGAGGTAGCAGTAACGGCAGGCGAGATTGCAGCGGCCGTGCACCTTGACGATGAACTGCCCGAAGGGGACGGCGGGCCGGCCGCCGTCGGCACGCGGGGGCGGTGGCGGCGTCGCCTGTCGAGACACTCCCGCACCCCCGTGCCACACGTTCACCGGAGCGGCCCCCGTTGCCGCCCCGAAGCGAGTATCCCTGGCCCGTCCCGCGGGCAAACCCGCCCCGCGCCACGATGTCCTGTTCGTCCGGGCCCCGGACCGAAATCGTGCGGCCCCGCCCCCCGCATCGCCGTGGGCGGCGTGGCCGGAGTCCGTCGCGACACGGATGTGCCCGATGCCGAGGGGACAGCGCTCAGAAGGCGTTGGTGAATCCCCACAGCATCTCCCGCGGCTGTTCGGCCCGCCCTCGCAGATCCGCGACCACCTCGGCGAGCACCGGATGGTCCAGCGTCCGCAGCGCCTCCAGATCGAGCCCCAGCAGGTCCGGCAGCGCCTCCGGTCCGCCGGACGGTATGGCCTTGTGTGCCGTCTCGCTCATCATGCCTCCCCGTATCACCGCGTCGTGCTCGTGGTGGGCTGCTCGCCCTTGAGCGCACCCCGCCGGGCCCGCGTCCCCGACCTGTGCGCCGGCACGGATTCCGCCCGCACCGGCCGCCTCTGTACGGATGCCCCGCACGCCCCGGCCCACGCCTGGTGAACCATGCCGACCGGCGCCGGTCGTGCGCCGGTGGTACAGCGGCGGCACACCCGCGCACCGGCCGCACCGCACCGCCGGGTGCTCTCCGTCGAGCGACTCAGCGTTCCAGTTCCGCCAGCCGCCCGGCGGTCGACTCGCCCGCCGCGCCGCCGTCGTCCGGCAGTTTGTGCCATTCCCGGCGGGCCGCCCGGTACGCCTCGCGTGCGGCCCGGGGGCGCCCCGCCCTCTCGTACGTCATACCCCGCCAGTGGTTGGCTGTAGCACTCAACTCGACAGCTTGATGGACCTGTTGCGGACCGTCCGACTCCGCTTCGGCCGTGCCGGCCGCCTCGGCCGCGTCCCGGAACGCCTCCGCCGCCTCGTCGAGCCGGGCCGGGCGTTGCAGCACCCGCGAGGCGTCGAGGTGGGACAGACCCAGCTCCAGCCAGCAGCGCGCCTCGGTCAGCGGGTCGGCCGCCTCCTGGGCCGCGAGCCCGAAGAGATGCTCGGCCTCCCGCAGGTCGACCCGGTCCCCGGTGGCCCGGTGCCGCAGCATCAGCGCCCGGCCCAGCATCAGCAGCCGCTCGGCCTGGCGCGCGCCCGCCGCCGTCTCCGTACGGCAGTCGCGCAGCACCCGTACGGCGGCACCGATGTGCGCCCGCCCGTCGGGCAGCTGGGCGCGGCGCAGCAGGGTGCCGCCCCATTCGGCGAGCAGATCCGCGTGCGCCTGCGAGTCGCGCGGCACGCCCCGCGCGGCGCGGGCGAACCAGTCGGCCGCTGCCACGAGTTCGTCGGAATCTCCGGTGTGTTCGTAGCGGGCGACCCGGACCCGGGCGGCCCGGGTCCGGAGCGAGGCGAGCAGCCGCTGGTCCCGCACGGTCTCCAGGGCCTGCTCGATCAGGACGCCCGCCTCGTCCGGCTCCTCACCGGAACCGAGCAGGGCGTCCACCAGGTCGAGCAGGATGCGCAACTCGGTGCCCATGGTGTGGCGGCCGCCACCCTGCCCGAAGGCCGTACGCAAGGAGCGCGCCGCCTGGCCGGCGTACACCCGGGACTGTTCGGTGTCGGCGGTGGCCCCGGCCAGTTTCAGCAGGGTGCGGCCGTGCGCCAGCGGCAGGGCGACCGGGCGGTTCTCCTGGTCGGGCCAGACGTCGGCGAACGCCTCCAGCATGCCGCGCGCGGCCTGCAGCAGGGCGGTGTCGCCGTCGAGCCGCCATTGCGCCTCCAGGGCCCGGACCCGCTCCAGGGTGAGCCGGAGGGCCTCGGCCGGTTCCAGACCGGGGTCCGAACAGGCGGCCGTGTACTCGCGGTCGGCGCGGCGCAGCAGTTCCAGCGCACCGCGCCGGTCGCCGCGGCTCCGGCGGTCGTCGGCCGCGGCGTGCAACACCTTGGCCAGTACGGCGCGTTCGCGTAGCGCCCCCGGGTGCGCGGCGGCCCGTTCGGCGGCGTACTCGGCCTCACGGAGCAGTTCGGCGTCGCCCTGGACCTCCCAGAGCCGCAGGACGCAGCGCGAGTACTCCGCCCACAGCTCGGGGTCGGAACCCGGCTGCTCCTCGCGCTCGGTGGCGCCCCGCAGCAGCTGCACGGCGTCCATCAGGTACTGCACCATGCCGTCCGATTCGAAGTGCCGCGTCAGGACACGGGCGCTCTCCACCGCCGCGTTCCGTGCCGGGACGAGGCTTTGGCGGTCGTCCCGGTCGGCCGGGACGACGAACTGCTCGGGCAGGGGCATGAACCGCTCCAGCACGCGGGCCGCGACCTCGGCGAAGGGATGGGGCGCGCGCGCCCCGCCGCCCGCGCCGTTCTCCCCGTTCTCGTCACCTTCTTCCATGTCCTCGTCGAGTACGCCGTTCTGCATGGCGCCCGTGGTGCGGGTGGCCCGCGACGGTCCGAACCGGCCCTCACCGAGCTGGGCGAAGGCCAGGGCCGGGAAGTTCGGCCCGCCCTTCCCGAACCGCTGCTCGATGTACTGCGAGCAGTGCTTGAGCACGAGCAGCGCCTCGTCCCGGCCCAGCGGACCGAGGAGCGCCTCCCGGACCCCGGGGGCGAACTCGTACCACTGGCCGCCCTCCTCGCCGCCGCCCTGGCCCTTGCTCCGTGACAGCAGTCCGCTCAGCAGCACCTCGGCGAGTTCGGACGGTCCCGAGCCGGGCAGCATCGTGCGCTGCACCAGTTGCATCACCGGGAGGTACAGCGGGGCCGCCGCCAGGTAGACGGCCAGCTGTCCGGCGGCCGGGGAGGCCGCGGAACGGAATCGGCTGACCAGCTGGAGCGAGGACAGCCCGTCGCCGGGGCGCTGGGCGGCCGCCGCGGGCTGATCGGCCCGTACCCAGCCGACGGCTCCGGAGATCTGTCCCGCGCCGGTGCCGGACAGCAGTCTCGCCCAGGCCGCCAACGCGCCTTTCACCGGCGGGAGTACGGGAATCGCCAGGGCCCCCGGATGCACGGCGGGGCCTGTTCCGGCGTGCTCCGCGACCTTCAGTACAGCGGCTCCGCCGGGCCCCTCGCCCCGCGTCAGCGAACCGTAGGTGACCGGCAGCCTGGTCCGGTTCCACATCCGCTGCGGCAGGGGCTGGAGCACGGCGGTCGGGGCCTGCCCGGCCAGCTGGTGCAGCAGCCGGTGGGCCCGGCCGCTGTGCCAAAGCGGACCGGCGCAGTCGCTGACCAGGACGGTGACGCGACGGCCGGTCGGATCGCTCAGCCGGTCCGCGGAGTTCAGCGGCGCCGCGGCCGGATCGAGGCTGCGGCTCACCGCGGCCGCGCCGTCCGGACCCTGGTGCAGATAGCGGACCTGGACATCCCGGAAGGCGCCCAACTGGCTGAAGATCTGCTGGAGTTCACCGAACATCCGGTCCCACACCAGCATCGAGGACGAGGCGTCCATGACGCACTGGAGCAGCGCCTCGCCCCGGGACGCGCCCCGGAACACCGGCATGACGATCCCGCCGGCCCGCGCGCTCAGCTCGGCGGTCGCCGTCTCGTCCAGGGTGCGGCGCAGTGGCGGCACGGCCGGGCGATAGCGCTGCAACGGGCGCAGCGCCCGCTGGAGTTCGAGCGGCGCGGGGAGGGCAGGGGCGGCGGGGACGCCCAGGGTGAGCGCTCTCGTCCGGCCGCCCCGGGCAGTACCCCGCCCGCGCCCGGCCGGTCCGTCCGGGCGCGGGGCGCCGGGTGACGGGGTACGGGGTACGGGGTAGAGGGCGACCCGCCGGTCGGCGTCCCCGGGATCCTGCTGCTCCACAGGCTCGTCGTCGTCCGGCGCGGAGTCCGGGGCCTTGTCGTGCCCGGCTGCCGACGTGGCGGGGTGCCCGCCCGGCCGGTCCTCTCGGGCCGGGTCCGCGGCCGGTGGTGCGTCCCCGGCGCTCCCGTCGTCCGGTGCGTCGGGGTCGCGGGTCCAGCGGGCCAGCCAGAGGGCGTCGCAGAGCTGCTCGACATCGGGGTCGAGCCCGGCCTCGCGCAAACGGGCGACGAATGCGGGCAGCAGCCCCCCGTCGTACGGCGGGGCGGTCCCCGTCGCCGCTGCGTCGCCCCGCTCCCCCGCCTCGTCCGGGAGGTCGTGGTCGCGAGGCTCCGTGACCCCGTCCGCGCCGCTGCCGGGGCCGCCTTCCTCATCCGGTCCGTGCCGCGGCATGCCCGTGGCCATCAGTGCATCACCTCGGCCGGTCGAGTCGCTGGATGAGCAGATCGGCGAGGCGGTCGCGGCCGGCCGGGGCGGCGGCGTCGGTGAGATAGATCGCGTTCAACAGCTGGTCGGTGGCGAGGAGTTCACTGCGGGAACGCTCCAGGAAGTGGGCGATGAGATCGTCCCCGGAGCGCGCCGCCTCGTCGCCGAGGTGGGCGCGTACGAAGGTCGCGAGCCGCTGGTGGTCGGGGCGTCCGAGCTCCAGGTGGATGCACCGGCGCATCAGGGGGGCCGGGAAGTCCCGCTCGCCGTTGCTGGTGAGCACCACGAAGGGGAACGCCCGGCACTGCACCCGGCCGCCCCGCACCTTCACCTTGTTGCCGTCGTCGTCGAGGACCTCCGCCTCGCCGTCGGGCAGCCGGTCGGCGATCCGCTCCAGCTCGGGAATGCCGAACTCGCCCTCCTCCAGCACATTGAGCAGGTCGTTCGGCAGATCGATGTCGCTCTTGTCGAGCTCGTCGATGAGCAGGACGCGCGGCCGGTCCGAGGGCAGCAGCGCGGTGCCGAGCGGTCCGAGCCGGATGTAGCTGCCGACGCTCTCCGCGGAATCGGCGCCGGTCGCCCCGGCCGCCGCACCGTGCGCGGCGATCTGGACGTCCTGGAGCCGGGCGATGGCGTCGTAGTGGTAGAGGCCGTCCTGGAGCGCCGAGCGGCTGACGATGGGCCAGCGCAGGACCCGGCCGAGTCCGAGCTCATGCGCGACGGAGTGGGCCAGGGTGCTCTTTCCGGCGCCGGGGCTGCCGGTGACCAGCAGCGGACGCCGCAGATAGAGCGCGGCGTTGATCATTTCGAGCTCTTCGGCACCCGGCCGGTGGAGTTCGGCGATGTGCCGGTAGCCGCCGAGACGGCGGTCGGCGGAACCGTCCCCGCCCGGGTCGTCGGGGTCCGGGGCGCCGCGGCCTCCGAAGTCCCGCCAGGGCGGCGGGGGCGGCAACTGCTCGATTCCTTCGTGCGGTTCGCCGGCCCCTCGGTAGATGAGCCACTCGCTGGGTTCACTCATAACGTGTTCCTCGTCGTCACTCGTCCGCCAGGGGCAGCAGTCGAACGTGCATCACGGTAGCGATCCGCCGTACACCCCGTAAGGGGCCGGCCGGCCCGGTCGTTCACGGCGCCTCCAGGAACTGTCCGGAGCCGGGCAGCGGATGATGGGGATCCTCGTACAACAGGGCGACACCGTCCGACCAGAACGTCTCCGTGCGGCCCATGCGTACACCCTGCCTCAACTCATGTATTTTTCTCGGGAGTTGATCGGCCGTGCGGGCCTCGGCGACGGTATCGGCGGCACGCCGGTGGAACTCCGTGCAGACCGCGGCCGGTTCGGCCGCCCTGCGCCGCCACAGGGCCACCCCGAAACCGGCATCGAGCACCCGTCCGAGGCCGGCCGCGGCCTCGGGATGGGCGCGGTCGCCGTAACGGCAGAGCACCGGGACGGTCTCGTACGCCAGTCCGCGCAGCTCCTCCACCACGGGTACGGGTACCCGTATTCCGTCCTCGCAGTCGACGACCGCGGACCGCATCGCGGCGGACATGGTCCGGGCCCAGCGCGCCTCGCGCTCGTCGATCCCGTGGTCGGCCGGGAGCGGAGGGTGGTCCAGGCGGCGGACGACCACGGGGCGCAGCACCCCGAGCGGCCGCCCGTCGGGCAGCACCTGCCACTCGTCGACCGCCAGTTCCATGAGGGTCCGGTCCACGGCAACCTGGAGCACGGCGGGGCTGCCGGGTTCGTCGCACCGCCGGAACGCCTCCGCCAGCGGGCCCGCGAGCCGGGCGGGGAGGGCGTCCGGTGCGGTGCCCCGGCTGTCCTCGGCGACGGGCAGGACGTCCCCGGCGTGCTGGGCGACGCCGATCCGCCAGTCGTAGCGGTCCGGTTCCCAGCCGCGCGGCTCCAGTTGCAGCAGGACGAACGGGACGGTGCGGGTCCTGGCGGGTTCGAGTACCGGCGTCGGGGTGCGCTGGTGCTCGCGGCCGGGGGCGTGCCGGCCGTAGTGCCGGAGCCCGGCGAGCTCATGGCGGAACTTGCGGGAGAGCCGGTCCTCCGCCGTCCGCTTCACCCAGTCCCACAGGGATGCTTCGGCGTGCTGGGTGGACGGCAGGACGTAGGGGCGTTCGGCGGACAGGGCGCTCATGCAGTAGCGCAGGATCAGCTCCAGTGCGCCGTCGCCGCCGGGGGCGTCGTACAGCGTCCCCAGTCCGTCGCGCCAGCCGCGCGGGGCGGCGTGGTGCTCGGCCGGGTGGGTGTCCGGCAGCCGGTCCAGGAGGTCGAGGAGACTGCGGGTGCTGAGCGGGGGCGGGAGTTCGGCGAGCCGGCCGAGCAGGTCGACGCGCTGCTGGGGGCTGAGGGCGAGCCCCGCTCCGGCGCCCAGTTCGCGCTGGAGATCGGCCCAGGTCCGCTCGGTGCCGACGGAGCTGGTGTGCCGGTCGGCGTGGTAGCGGTCGTGGGCGTGGAACACCGCCTGATAGGGGTCGTCGGTCTCGGCGGCGACCGCCGCGGGCGGCACGGGCAGCGTACGCAGCCGCTCGACGCCGATCGAGGTCCCGCCGGTCGTGCCGTCGGAGCGCGACTTGAGTACGCCGACGACCTCGCCGCGGGCCAGGTCCACCACGGGTCCGCCGGACAGGCCCGGGTACATCCGGTCGCCGTCGAGCCGCATCTGCTCGTCGTCCTCGGCCCAGTCGCCGAAGGTGCCCATCACCTGGCAGCGCCCGCTGAACCGGGTCAGCTGCCCCGATCCGCCGTCCGTCCAGCCGGTGTAGAGGACCGAACCGCCGCCGAACATGCCGGCCGGGCGCTCGGTGACGTACACGCAGGGGTGCTCGACCGGCCGCAGCAGCCGGATGAGCGCGAGGTCGGGTGCGGGCCAGCCGCCCGACGGCGCGGGAACCCGCGCGCCGGGCCCGGCCGCTCCGGTCCGGGTCTCGGGCAGGGCAGCGACCACGGTGCCCTCGACCGCGGTCTCGGCGCTGCCGGGGTCCGGCTTGAAGACCACGTTCACATGACGCCCCTCCCCCTCCATCGCCACGTGCGCGCACGTGAGGACCCAGCTCGGGGCGATGAAGAAGCCGCTCCCCAGGAAGCCGCTGTCGGATCCGTCAGGGGCATACCCGGGCTCCGGGCGGTGGATGCGCACGGTCGCCGCCATCACGAGGCCCGCCAGCGCACGGTACGTACTCTCCGAGCCGCCCCCCGCGCCCCGGCCCGGCGGCTGGGTCATGACCCGCTTCCGGCGTCGGGCCCGGCCCCGTCCGGATGCACCGGTGCGCCGGTGGTTGCCCCGGTGTCCGGCTCCCCGGCGGACGCGGTGGCGTCCGGACGGCCCGCGGCCGGGTCCGGGGAGGCCGCGGGCGCACCGCCCGGAGGCGTCGTCGGCACGGGCGGGTGCGCGGGCGGCGCGGAGGGCGGGGGCGGCACGGGCGGGGCGGGGTGCGGCGACGGCTGTCCCGCCCCGCGCGCACCGCTCTGCGCCGGGATCGCCGGATCGACGGGCGGGCCCCCGCCGGTCCACGTCAGGGTGACTGTGATGCCGCCCTTGGCCTCGCCGTCGGCGAGGAGTCCGACGACCTTGCCGGCCTTCGCGGTGAGCTCGATGCCGAATTCGACGCTGACCTCGTCGGGCCGCACCGCCCGCAGCGGTTCGGCGAGCGAGCGCGCGACGCTGGTCACGACGGCCTGCAGGCTCTCGACCCGGGCCTGCACCTGATCGGCGAAGTCCCCGTACCCGATGTCCGTGAACGCCGGACCCCGGGCGGGCTTCGCCAGCTCCTCCGCCCCGGAGATCCGCGCCCAGACGGGTGTGCCGTCCGGCATCTCGATGCGCGTGATGCGGGCCCCGCTGCCGTCCATGAAATCCCCCGTTCCCCCAACTACCCGCAGGTTAACGGCAGTACGCGGCCGACGCGAGGTACATGGGCCATGACACCGGCACGTCGGGAGCCGGTTCCCGGCGGATTCGGGAGGCCGTCGCGACCGCGTCCGGCGACGCGCTCCCGGCCGCCGCGGGGCTGTCACCAGGCATTAGGCTGGCCGCATGTACTTCACCGACCGCGGTATCGAGGAGCTGGAGAAGCGGCGAGGCGAGGAAGAGGTCACTTTCGAGTGGCTCGCCGAGCAGCTGCGTACGTTCGTCGATCTCAATCCCGACTTCGAGGTGCCCGTCGAGCGCCTCGCCACGTGGCTGGCCCGCCTCGACGACGACGAGGACGAGTAGGCAAGTAGGGGCAAGTAGGGGAACGAGCAGGAGGGTGGGGAGTCGGTCCGGCTGATCGGCCCGGCCCGGCGCTCCCGGCCCTTCGGCCCTGAATCTGTCGTACGCGAGGCCGAGCGCCCCGTGCGCCACCAGCAGCGCCCCCGCGAAGGCCCAGCCACCGCTGCGGCGCCCGATCCCCCAGAGGGCGAGCGGCAGTCCCGCCGCCACCTGCACGCCGCCCGGCAGCCGGGCCCCGGGGCCGCGCATCCAGGGACCGAGAGGGCTGTTCCCGACCGCGTCGAGTTCGGCCTTCATCGCCTCGCGCCGGCCGGTCCGGTCGACCGGTTCGTCGTCCGCGCCCCCGGGACCGCCGTCCCGCCAGGGCCTCCCCCCGGACACGAGGACGGACGACCCGTCCCCGGCGGGCGCGAGCAGCATCCGCTCGCGCAGTAGATGGGCCACCGGCCGCACGGCCTCGGGTTCGGCCCGGCACAACAGCAGCGCCCCGAAGGGGGATATCGCGTTCATGCCTCACACGCCAGGGCAATTTGCCCATGTCTAGCACTATTTGGCATGACTCGATCGACCGGAGCCGCCACGATGTCCCTTGACTTCCGGGATCCGCGATATATCGTGTTCTTCAAGAGACGCGATATGTTGCGTCACTCCGCGCTCCCGGGAGGTCAGATCCATGCCTGCATCGACATGGGCCATCACCGAGCCCCAGAAGCTGACCTTCGAGGCCCCCGTGACATCGCTCCATGTGCGCATCGTCGGGGGCACGGTCAACGTCGTCGGCACCGATGAGCCCGCCGCCCGGCTGGAGATCTCCTCGATCGAGGGCCCGCCGCTGATCGTGACCCAGGAGGACGGCGCCCTCACGGTCGCGTACGAGGGCCTGCCCTGGAACGACTTCCTCAAGTGGTTCGACCGCAAGGACTGGCACCGCAGTGCGGTCGTCTCGCTCGCCGTGCCCGCCGGGTCGGCGGTGAAGGTCGGCGTGGTCGGCGCCGGGGCCGTCGTGTCCGGAATCCGGGGGCGCACGGACGTACGGGGCGTCAACGGCGACTCGACGCTCGTCGGGCTCACCGGTCCGGTCCGGGCCGAGACGGTCTCCGGCAGCGTGGAGGCCCAGGCGGTCACCGGCGAGCTGCGCTTCCAGACGGTCTCGGGCGACCTGACGGTCGTGGAGGGCGCCGGCGCCTCGGTACGGGCGGACTCCGTCAGCGGCAACATGGTGCTGGACCTGGACCCGACCGGAAAGCCCACGGACATCCGGCTGAACACGGTGTCCGGCGAGGTCGCCATCCGCCTGCCCCACCCGGCGGACGCGACGGTCGAGGCGAACACCGCGAGCGGTTCCGTCTCCAACGGCTTCGAGGATCTGCGGGTCAGCGGCCAGTGGGGGGCGAAGAAGATCACCGGCACGCTCGGCGCCGGGACCGGGAAGCTGAGGGCGACGACCGTCTCGGGATCGATCGCCCTGCTGCGCCGCCCACCGGCCGAGGACGATCCGTACGATGCCGAGCCGACCGGAAAGGTGCTCTGACATGCCCCCCGTATTCGCCCACGGCCGCCTCCGCCTCTATCTGCTGAAACTGCTCGACGAGGCCCCTCGCCACGGCTACGAGGTGATCCGGCTCCTGGAGGAGCGCTTCCAGGGGCTGTACGCGCCCTCGGCGGGCACGGTCTACCCGCGTCTGGCCAAGCTGGAGGCCGAGGGCCTCGTCACCCATGCCACCGAGGGGGGCCGCAAGGTCTACTCGATCACCGAAGCGGGCCGCGCCGAACTGGCCGGCCGCACGGGCGAACTGGCCGATCTGGAACTGGAGATCAGGGACTCCGTCTCCGAACTCGCCGCCGAGATCCGGGACGACGTACGCGGCGCCGCCGGCAAGCTGCGCAGCGAGATGCGGGCCGCGGCGCACGAGACCAGGCACGGCTCCGCCGACTCCGGCACCGGCCGCAGGAGCGACGGGGAGTCCGCCTTCGCCGGCCTCGGCGACTTCGGGGACAAGGAGGTGTGGCGCGCCGCGAAGGAGGAGCTGCGCAAGGCCAAGCAGGAGTGGAAGGAACAGGCCCGCCGAGCAAAGGACGAGTCCCGCCGTGCCCGCGAGGACGCCCAGCAGGCCCGCCGGCAGGCCAAGGAGGCCCAGGACCGGGCGCGCGAGCAGATGCAGAACGCCGCCCGCCAGGTCCAGGAGCACTTCGCGCGGGGCGACTGGCCCTCGGGCGTACGGGAGGGGCTGGCCGAGATCACCGGCCAGCTGGGCAACTTCGCCAGGACGGGCGGCCGGCCTCCGTACGCCACACCCGAACCCGCCGACGCCGACCCGGACTGGGGCAAGGACACCGCCACCGGCAACCCGGCCCGCGACCTGGACCGCCTGCTCGACCGGTTCCGCGACGACATCCGTGACGCCGCCCGGGACCGGGGCGTCACGGAGGAGCAGCTGGCGGAAGCCCGCCGCCAGCTGTCGACGGCGGCGGCCCGCATCGAGGCACTGCTGAGGAAGGACGACGGCGGGGAGAAGTGAGCCGGGACCCAGGGCCGGAGCCGGACTCCCGGCTCCGGCACCCGACACCCGGCGCCCAGCTCTCGGCTCTCGGCTCTCGGCTCTCAACCCTCAGCTCTCAGCTCTCAGGCGCCGGGCGGGGCGGCTTCACCTCCGTTCCCGTACAGCGCGCGGTTCCCACGTCACCGTGACCGTGACACGCGCACCCTCGCGGGCCCGGACGCGCACCGTTCCCCCGTCCCTGCGGGTCTCGGCGTGACCGTCCGCCGAGACCCGCCACCGCCCCGTCGTCGGCGGCAGGGAGACCTCCGTGACGCCGCGGCGGGCGGCCGTGGAGGAGAGCCGGTAGACGCCGGCGGCATCGTCGTACGTGTCGGAGCGGACGGTTCCGGCGACGGCGGGCGCATACGGTGTGGCGGTCCTCTCCTTGTTCGTCGCGAAGGCTCCGTCCTCGTCCAGTGCGCAGTAGCCGCCGCCGTAGCACCACACATAGCCCGCCCAGCCCGAGGTGTAGCGGCTCAGGGAAACCATCGCGTCCCGGTAGAAACGGCCCATCCGCGGGAGCGTGTTGCTCAGCGGGCCCCATTCGCCGACGACGACCGGGATGCGCCAAAGGGCAGCCCATCGGTACGGGTCGCCCAGGCCGGGATGCCGCGGTGGTTGAACGCGGGGCCGAAGACATCCTGGTGGGCGTCGAGCAGCACCTGGATGCGGTACTTCCGCGCCCAGCCCAGGATCCGGTCGATCCGGCGCAGATACGCGGCGCTGTACTGGCCCCGGCGCGGCTCCAGATCGTCCCAGAAGATGAGCAGCCGGGCGAAGTTGAACCCCTTGGCGCGCAGATCATGGAAGTGCTTCTCGGTGATGGCGGTCAGCGCCTGGTCACC
Source organism: Streptomyces sp. NPDC015032 (assembly GCF_043080425.1). Taxonomy (NCBI): domain Bacteria; kingdom Bacillati; phylum Actinomycetota; class Actinomycetes; order Kitasatosporales; family Streptomycetaceae; genus Streptomyces; species Streptomyces sp. NPDC015032. The sequence goes on from NZ_JBIBVN010000011.1 coordinate 148,410, forward strand.
GCGGTTCGCCTTGTCCTCGACGTTCCACCCGCGCAGGGTGAACGTGCGGCCCTGGTCGTCGGTGAGACGGGGAATGCCGGTCCGCTGCTCCGGTGGGGCGGGGCGTGCGTCGGCGGCGGGGGCGAGGCCCCCCGCCGCGAGCACCGCCGAGATGACGACCGAGGTGAGTACGCTGCCGATCCGCATCCGCATTCGCGTGGCGCAGATGAGAGCAGCTCACCCCGCACACCTCAAGAGCAGGTGAGCACAATCTTTCCGAACTGGTCGCCCGCGGCAAGCCGTTCGAACCCCTCGCGGGCCCGGTCCAGCGGCAGCACCTCGTCGATGACGGGCCGCACCCCGGTCGTCGCGCAGAACGCCAGCAGGTCCTCCAGCTCGTCCTTGGACCCCATCGTCGACCCCACGACCTTCAGCTCCAGGAAGAAGATCCGGGTCAGCTCGGCGTGCGAGGGCCGGTCGCCGCTGGTCGCGCCGGAGATGACGAGCGTGCCGCCGGGGCGCAGGGACTTCACCGAGTGGGACCAGGTGGCGGCACCGACCGTCTCGATGACCGCGTCGACGCGCTCCGGCAGCCGCGCGCCGGGCTCGTACGCCTCGATCGCGCCGAGTTCGACCGCGCGCTTGCGCTTGGCCTCGTCACGGCTGGTGGCGTGGACCCGCAGCCCGGCCGCCCGGCCGAGCACGATCGCGGCGGTGGCGACGCCGCCGCCGGCGCCCTGGACGAGGACCGAGTCGCCGGGGCGCACCCCGGCGTTGGTGAAGAGCATCCGGTAGGCGGTGAGCCAGGCGGTCGGCAGACAGGCCGCCTGCTCGAAGGTGAGCTCCTTGGGCTTGGGCAGCACGTTCCAGCTGGGAACGGTGACCTGCTCGGCGAAGGTGCCCTGGTAACGCTCCGTGAGGATGGACCGGGGTTCCTTCGGCCCGACGCCGTGTCCGGTCTGGCCGATGACGGAGTGCAGGACGACCTCGTTGCCGTCCTCGTCGATCCCGGCGGCGTCGCAGCCGAGAATCATCGGCAGTTTGTCCTCGGCGAGGCCGACGCCGCGCAGGGACCAGAGGTCGTGGTGATTGAGGGAGGCGGCCCGGACGCTGACGGTGGTCCAGCCCGGGCGCGCCCCGGGGGCGGGGCGCTCGCCCAGCTCAAGGCCGTCGAGGGGCTGGTCGCGGTCGATGCGGGATGCGTAGGCGGCGAACATGGCCTCGACGATAGGCCGGGGCGCCGACCGGCGTAACCAAGCACCGGTGTGACACGCACCGCCTCTTTCCGGACCGGTTTCCGCGCCCCGAACGCCGGTGAGGCCGGCTCTCCGGCCCCTCGGGCGGCCGAGGACCGGCGGCCGAGGACCGGAAGCCCCCGGCCATGGGAAAGGGCGGGCGGGGGACGGCCCACCGCAGGCGCACCCCGCACCCGCACCCCCCGCACCGCCCCGGAAATCAGCGTCGGGCGACGCCCTCCGCCCGTGCCGCCGCGGCCACCGCGGCCGTCACCGCAGGCGCCACTCGCTCGTCGAACGGCGACGGAATCACGTAGTCCGCCGCGAGCTCGTCGCCCACGACATCGGCCAGTGCGTTCGCCGCGGCGATCTTCATGCCTTCGGTGATCCGGGAGGCCCGGACCTGAAGGGCGCCGGCGAAGATGCCGGGGAAGGCCAGCACGTTGTTGATCTGGTTCGGGTAGTCCGACCGGCCGGTCGCCACGACGGCCGCGTACTTGTGCGCGACATCGGGGTGGACCTCGGGGTTCGGGTTGGCCATGGCGAAGACGAACGCCCCGGGCGCCATCGAGGCGACGGCGGCCTCGGGCACGGTGCCGCCGGAGACTCCGATGAAGACGTCCGCGCCGGCCAGCGCGCTCTCCAGCGGACCGGAGATCCCGGCCCGGTTGGTGAGCTCGGCCAGCTCGCGCTTGACGTCCGTCAGGTCCTCGCGGTCCCGGCTGACGATGCCCTTGCGGTCGGCCACGGCGACATCGCCGAGCCCCGCCCCCAGCAGGAACTTGGCGATGGCCACCCCGGCCGCCCCGGCGCCGGAGATGACGGCGCGCAGGTCGCCGAGGCCGCGGCCGGAGAGCTTCGCGGCGTTGCGCAGGGCCGCGAGCGTCACAACGGCGGTGCCGTGCTGGTCGTCGTGGAAGACCGGGATGTCGAGCCGCTCCTGGAGCTTGCGCTCGATCTCGAAGCAGCGCGGCGCCGAGATGTCCTCCAGATTCACCCCGCCGAAGGAGGGCGCGAGCCGGACGACCGTCTCGACGATCTCGTCCGCGTCGGTGGTCGCGAGCGCGATCGGCACGGCGTCGACGCCGCCGAACTGCTTGAACAGGATCGCCTTGCCCTCCATCACCGGGAGGGAGGCCTCGGGACCGATGTCACCGAGGCCGAGCACCGCGGTGCCGTCCGTCACGACCGCGACGACCTGCGACTTCCAGGTGTAGTCGTGGACCAGCTCGGGGTTCTCGGCGATGGCGCTGCACACTTTGGCGACGCCGGGCGTGTACGCGAGGGACAGGTCGTCCTTGTCACGGACGGGGACGGTGGCCTGCACGGCCATCTTGCCGCCGCGATGGAGCGCGAAGGCCGGATCGAACGGCTCATCGGTGGTGCTGTCGGTGGTGCTGTCGCTGCGAGGATTCACGATCTCCGCTGCCATGGTGTTGACCCCTTAAGTCTTCATCGTTTGAGGGTGGCCACTCCTGGTTGAGGAGGGGTGGGCGGGCACCGCGTACGTCCCCTGCGCCCGGCGGTTGGCCCGCCCCGGCAGGGGGAGATTCGTACGCGCGGGCGCGCCGCACACGCGCCCTGAGCCCCGGATGAGGGGTGTAAAGGTCTTTCTTACCCGACGGACCGCATCGCGGACGAGTCCAAATCTCCGCGGTGACGTGACTTATAGTCGAATATCCGGACAAGTCATCCAAGCGGCGAAATGGCGTCCATCGGTCGAGACGTGCCGCAGATCCTCCGGCATGAAGAAGGAAAGCCCACAGATGGTCCGGCCGCCTGCTGTACCGGCCCCTGAGGTTCCTCTGAGGTTCGGGGATCGCCCGTTACCCGATTTTGACATGACTGGCCCCTTGTTCGGGCAAGTCCGAATGGCAAGATGCCGTAAATCGCACGGGGCGGCGACATCCGACAGTGCATGTCAGCCACCTAGCACCACCACCCTCACCTGCGGAGGAGCTCGATCATGACCGCACGCACCACACGCCGTACGGCCGCGAAGTCCCGGATCGCGGCGGCCGGCGCCATCGCGGTCGCCGGCACCATGCTATTGACCGCCTGCGGCGACCAGACCAAGAGCGGATCCAACAGCTCGACGAGGACCAACGGCTCCGCGGCCGCCGATCTGCTGCCGCGGGAGATCAAGGCCAAGGGCGTCATCAAGGTCGGCTCGGACATCGCGTACCCGCCGGTCGAGTTCAAGGACAAGTCCGGCAACACGGTCGGCATCGACCCCGACATCGGCGCCGCGCTCGGCAAGGAGCTCGGCGTGACCTTCCAGTTCGAGAACGGCACGTTCGACACGCTGATCACCGGTCTGCGCTCCAAGCGCTACGACCTGGCGATGTCGTCGATGACCGACACCAAGGACCGCCAGCAGGGCATCGACTCCGAGACGAAGAAGAAGGTCGGCGAGGGCGTCGACTTCGTCGACTACTTCAACGCCGGCGTCTCGATCTACACCCGGAAGGGCGACGACCAGGGCATCAAGACCTGGGCCGACCTCTGCGGCAAGAAGATCGCCGTCCAGCGCGGCACCGTCTCGCACGACCTCGCCAAGGCCGAGTCGAAGAAGTGCACGGGCGGCAAGAAGATCGCGATCGAGACCTTCGACAACGACCTGGAGGCCCAGACCCGGCTGCGCAGCGGTGGCGCCGACGCCGGCTCCTCCGACTTCCCGGTGGCCGCGTACGCGGTGAAGACCTCGGGCGGCGGCAAGGACTTCGAGCTCGTCGGCGAGCAGGTCGCGGCCGCCCCGTACGGCATCGCCGTCGCCAAGGGCAACGACCAGCTGGCCAAGGCCGTCCAGGCGGCCCTGAACGCGATCATCAAGAACGGCGAGTACGGGAAGGTCATCACCAAGTGGGGTGTGGAGGCCGGCGCGGTCACCGAGGCCAGGTTGAACGGCGGAACCTGAGATGACTCCGGCGCTGAAAGGTTCTTCCTGTGACTGACTTCGAGAAGACGGGCCCGGCCGACCGGCCGACCATACCGCCCACCCCGTCGGCCCGGCCGGAGGCGATCAAGGCCATTCCGGTCCGGCACTACGGCCGGTACGTCTCGGCCGTCATCGCCATCGCCGCGCTCGTGGCGATCGTCTATGCGTTCAGCCAGGGCAAGATCAACTGGGGTGCGGTCCCCGACTACTTCTTCGACGACCGCATCATCAAGGGCGTCACCCAGACGCTGCTGCTGACCGCCCTGTCCATGGTCATCGGCATCGCCGGCGGCGTTCTGCTGGCCGTGATGCGGCTGTCGAGGAACCCGGTGACCTCGTCGATCGCCTGGTTCTACATCTGGTTCTTCCGCGGCACACCGGTCCTGGTCCAGCTGTTCGTCTGGTTCAACCTGGGCCTGGTCTTCGAGTACATCAACCTCATGCCGATCTACAAGGACTACTGGTCGAGCTTCATGACGCCGCTGCTGACGGCGCTGCTCGGCCTGGGTCTCAACGAGGCCGCCTACATGGCCGAGATCTGCCGTGCGGGTCTGCTCTCGGTCGACGAGGGCCAGACGGAGGCGTCGCACGCGCTGGGCATGAGCCATGGCAAGACCCTGCGCCGCGTCGTGATCCCGCAGGCGATGCGGGTGATCGTGCCGCCGACGGGCAACGAAGTGATCAACATGCTCAAGACGACGTCGCTGGTGGCGGCCGTGCAGTTCTACGAGCTGTTCAAGTACGCCCAGGACATCGGGCAGTCGTCCGGAGCCCCGGTCGAGATGTACTTCCTGGCCGCGGCCTGGTACTTGATCATGACCTCGGTGCTGAGCATCGGCCAGTTCTACCTGGAGCGGTACTACGCGCGGGGTTCGAGCCGCAGCCTGCCGCCCACCCCGTTCCAGAAGGTCAGGGCCAACCTCCTGTCCCTGGGCCGCCCGAAGGGAGGCATGGCATGACCGCCATGGTGAAGGCCGAGGGCGTCCACAAGTCCTTCGGCGCCGCGCACATCCTCAAGGGCATCGACCTGGAGGTCGCCCCGCGCGAGGTCTTCTGTCTGATCGGCCCGTCCGGTTCCGGCAAGTCGACCTTCCTGCGGTGCATCAACCACCTGGAGCAGATCAACGCCGGCCGGCTGTACGTCGACGGCGAGCTGGTGGGCTACCGCCAGAAGGGCGACAAGCTCTACGAGCTCAAGGACAGCGAAGTCGCCCTGAAGCGCCGGGACATCGGCATGGTCTTCCAGCGCTTCAACCTCTTCCCTCATATGACGGCGATCGAGAACGTCATGGAGGCCCCGGTCCAGGTCAGGGGCGAGGCCAAGGCCGTCGCCCGGGCCCGGGCGGAACGGCTGCTGGACCGGGTGGGTCTGGCCGACAAGGCGAAGAACTACCCCTCCCAGCTCTCCGGCGGCCAGCAGCAGCGGGTGGCGATCGCCCGCGCCCTGGCCATGGAGCCGAAACTGATGCTCTTCGACGAGCCGACGTCGGCGCTCGACCCGGAGCTGGTGGGCGATGTCCTGGACGTCATGCGCGGTCTCGCGGAGGACGGCATGACCATGGTCGTCGTGACCCACGAAATGGGCTTCGCCCGTGAGGTCGGCGATGCGCTGGTCTTCATGGACGACGGCGTGGTGGTCGAGTCGGGCCACCCCCGCGACGTACTGACCAACCCGCAGCACGACCGGACGAAGTCGTTCCTGTCGAAGGTGCTCTAGGCACGGGAGGGCGGCGCGGACCGCCCCGCCCTTCAAGTGCGGTGGCGCGCGCGGCGGGTTGCGACGGAGGACGGAAAGAGAGGGGAAGGGGCGGTACCGGCCAAGGCCCGTACCGCCCCTTCCCCTCTCTTTCCGCGCGTGCTGCCGTCGCTGCTACTTCACGGCGAGCACCAGACTGTCCGACGGAGACGCCCAGACGGCGCGTGCCTCGCCGAACCCCGCCTCGCGCAGGGTGTCGACGTGCCACCGCACGGACGGCATGTCGCCGTCCGCGTGCTCGCCGTAGATCTTGTACCGCTCGGCGGTCGGCCCGGCGAGAACCGGGTCCTTGGCGGCGAGCATCCACCAGTCCGCCCAGTCGACAGCGCCCGCGGCCTTTGCGCGGTCCATGGTGGCGTGCCGGTGGGCACGCTCGGCCGCGTTGATGCGGGGCGTCTCGGTGTCGATCATATGGTCGGCGTTCATGAACACCCCGCCGTCCCTGACGAGCCCGCCGATCCGCCGGTAGAGCGCGGCGAGCGGTTCGGCGTGCAGCCAGTGCAGGGCGGTGGCGGTGAGGACGGCGTCGTACGAGCCGTACGGCAACTGCCCTGCCCAGTCGGGGTCCTTGAGGTCGGCGGTGACGAAGGTGACGCGCTCGTCGCCGTCGAAGTGGCCGCGGGCGATGGCGAGCAGTGCGGGGTCGAGATCGACGCCCGTGCTGGTGGCCTCGGGGAACCGTTTGAGGAGCCGGTCCGTAATACTTCCCGTACCGCATGCGAGATCCAGCACTCTCGGCCGGGGCCCCACCACGGCCTCGACCATGTCCAGCATCACCCTGAACCGTTCCTCACGGTCGGGCATGTACCACTCCTGCTGGCGGTCCCAGCTCTCCTGCCAGGCCGCCCAGTCGGTGCCTGCCGTCGTCTCCGCCACAAGGACCTCCCACGTAATACCCTGAGACAGTAAAAGCCTATTACATCGCTCGCTGCATCACTTTAGACCGACGCCGTAAGGACTACAAGTGGAACTGGCCTATTACTCGGACTACGCCGTGCGTCTGGTCAACACCGAGGAGCCGATCCGCAACAAGGACTCCCTCACCTCCGTCGAAGCGGTCCGTGAGCTGTTCGGAGTCAATCAACAGGCGGCCCGGCGGGCCACCGACGCGGATGTGACCCGCTTCCGGTCCGTACGGGCACGGCTGCGCGCGGTTTTCGAAGCGGCCGACGGCGGTGACGAGACACTCGCCGTCGACCTGCTCAACTCACTGCTGCTGGAGTTCCCGGTCAGCCCGCAGATCTCCGGGCACGATTTCCGCGACGAGGACGGCAAGCCGGACTGGCACATGCACCTCGCCGACCACCCGTCGAACGCGACGGCCGGGTACGCCGCCATCGCTGCGATGGGCCTCGCCTTCCATCTCACCTCGTACGGTGTGGACCGGCTCGGCCTGTGCGAGGCGGCGCCCTGCCGCAACGCCTACCTCGACACCTCGACCAACCGCTCCCGCCGCTACTGCTCGGACCGCTGCGCGACCCGTGCCAACGTGGCCGCCTACCGGGCCCGCAAGCGCCTGGAGACGGAACGCGCCGCCGAGACCGGCCGCAGCGCGGAGAGAGCCCAGGCCACCACACCCCACACCGACCGCTGATCCTTCTTCAGCGGCCGGTAGCGCGCCCGGACCCTGGCCAGCACGAGTTCCTCGGGCACCGTCCCGTAGTCCGTGCTGTCCCCGCCGGCGAAGGTGTTGTCGGCCAGCACCCACCAGCCACCCCGACGGCGCTCGGCGGCCCGCTTGACGATCAGCAGGTCCTGCTGGAACGGGTGGCGCAGAATCACCACGTCCCCGGGACGCACCGTCGCCCCGTACTGCACGAGCAGCCAGTCCCCGTGATGGAGCGTGGGCACCATCGACGGCCCGGTCACCTCCACCACCCGGAACGGCACGCGCCCGGCCAGCCCCCGCCCTCGCTGCTCCCGCGTCAGCTCAGGCATCTCCGGCACCTCCCGCATCTCTCCGGCACCTCCCCGGTCCGTCCAGTACACCGTCCCGCACAGCGTTCCGTACATTCGGCCACTGGACCCATCCTCACCCCGGACTTTTGGCCTAAGCCCCTGGGGGCAGCCACAGAAACCCGTCACTCACGGAGTAATGTCCCACCTGAGAAGACGATCACGAGGAAGGACAGCTCAATGCTTTCCCGCCTGTTTGCCCCCAAGGTGAAGGTCAGCGCCCACTGCGACCTGCCCTGCGGCGTGTACGACCCGGCCCAGGCCCGCATCGAGGCGGAGTCCGTCAAGGCCGTCCAGGAGAAGTACCAGGCCAACGAGGACCCGCACTTCCGGGCCCGCGCGGTGGTCATCAAGGAGCAGCGTGCCGAGCTCGCCAAGCACCACATCTCGGTGCTGTGGAGCGACTACTTCAAGCCCCCGCACTTCGAGAAGTACCCGGAGCTGCACCAGCTGGTCAACGACGCCCTGAAGGCACTGTCGGCCGCGAAGGCCTCCACGGACCCCGCGACGGGCCAGAAGGCGCTGGACTACATTGCCCAGATCGACAAGATCTTCTGGGAGACCAAGAAGGCCTGATCTCCAGCCAGGCCGCCCGGCCCGCCCTTTCGCGGGTCGCATCGCCCACTTGCCCGCACCCGGTCCGCAGGCCGCCGAGCACGGCGTCCCTGACGGGCCGGGTGCGGTCTTGTTCGCCCGGCTACACGGTCACCCAGACCGAGATCGGCCTCCAGGCCGGTGATGCCGCTGCGTCGGCGGAATCCGACCCCGTCCTCGCGGTCACCGACCTGGGCCGGGCCGACGTCGAGCGCCGCCGCTTCCTCACCATCGCGGCCTTCACTACCGCCGGCGTCGCCATGCCGCTCGGATACGACCACGAAGCCACCACCCGCATGCTGCGCGCCCGCACCGGCACGTCCCTGGTCAGCACGGAGGACGCCCTCCTACGAGACGACGGCCCCCAGCCCAGCTACTCCCGTGTAAGCGGCCCCGCCGCCGGCACGGTGGCCAGCCACACTGCCCGCACCCTGACCGACCTCGCCGCCCAGGCCCGCGCGGACGAAGCCGTCGCCGCCTGGACCCAAGCCCTGGCCCTCATGGAAGGCATGACCTCCGTCCGCACCCGCAAGGCGATCACGTCGCTCAGATCAACCCTTGCCGTGTACCAACAGCGCAAAGTACCGGGCGCCAACGAACTCGCCCGCCGCGCACGAGAAGCACTCGCCTGACATGCCCACCGACCCGGCCGACGAAGGGACGCATCGTGGCTCAGCCGAAGACCGCCAACCAGCCCAAAGCGCTTGAGCCAGCCCTGGAATCCATGACCCTGCTGGTAGCCGCCGTCATCGTCCACGACAAGGCCGCCAACCGCGTCGTCCTCCTCCAACGCAGCCAGAACGCCAAGTTCGCCCAGGGCCTGTGGGACCTCCCCGTCGGTAAGAGTGAGCCCGGCGAACCCATCACCGAAACCGCCGTACGCGAGCTGTACGAGGAGACCGGCCTGACCGTCAAGCCGGAGGCCCTGAAGGTCGCCCACATCATCCACGGTGCTTGGGGCGTCGAAGCCCCCAACGGCTTCCTCACCGTCGTCTTCGTCGCCCACGGCTGGACCGGCGAACCCGAAAACCGCGAGCCGCGCAAACACGCCCAGGTCCGGTGGGTCGACACCGACGCCCTCCCTGAGAACTTCGTCGACACCACCTCCAGCGCTCTCCACCGGTATCTCGCGGAAGGCCCAGAAGTTTCCCTCGACGGCTGGCAATAGAGGCGGCAACCGCCAACCCCACGTAACCGCCGCCCTATTGGACGGTGCCGAGTACTGCCGAGCCGGACCCGGCGTTCCCCTCGCCCCGGGGGCGACGCCGCCCGGCCGGTCGCGGAGCCGCCGGGACTGCCCGGTTTCCTTCGCGTAGAGTCAACACCCGGCGTGGGCCCACCGTTTACCGGGCACGAGGCCGTACTGTCCGACGGGATCTCCGTCACCGCCATGACCCAGCCGGTGCTCGGCGGGTCCGGATTTCCATGGGGGCCGAGCGCCCCCAATGCCCCAAAAAGTGACCGATGAGTTTCCCGGTCGGGATCAGTCGGTATGGGTGGACATGCGCACACGGCAGACATGCGCTCATGAAGGAGACAGCAATGACCACCGAGGGCTTCACCACGTGTCTGTGGTTCGACGGGCAGGCCGAGGAGGCGGCGGAGTACTACCTCTCGGTCTTCAAGAACTCCCGCCTCGGCAGGATCGGCCGCTACACAGAAGCGGGTCCCGGGCCCGCCGGACAGGCGATGGCGGTCGAGTTCGAGATCAACGGTCAGAAGTTCGTCGGGCTGAACGGCGGGCCGCAGTTCACCTTCAACGAATCCATCTCGTTCCAGATCCGCTGCTCGGACCAGGAGGAGGTGGACTACTACTGGAGCAGCCTCACCGACGGGGGCGAAGAGGGGCCCTGCGGCTGGCTGAAGGACAGGTACGGCGTCTCCTGGCAGGTCGTCCCCGCGGTGCTGATCGACCTGATCGGCGACCAGGACGCGGAGAAGGCCGCGCGGACCACCGCGACGATGATGACCATGAAGAAGCTGGACATCGCCGCGCTGCGGAAGGCGCACGACGAGGGCTGACAAGGCGGAGGTGCCGGGCGGAGAGCGAACGCGGACGGGCCCGTATGTGAGGTGAGGCGCAATCAGCCGGCCGGGTGGGCGCTCAGGCGTGCCGTCCACGGGTGGCCGGGGCCCTGGGCCAGGGTGATCGTCTCCGTCAGCCAGGCGCGCTGGTCCGCGGTGAGAACCGGCAGCGCCGCCGCGAAGTCCTGTTCGTCCTTGGGGCGCGGGGACTTGGCCTTGTACAGGAGCTGCACCTCGGGGGAGAGATACGGGACGCCGTCCTTCGAGACCCGGCCGAGCCGGTCGAGCGGGAGGCGGATGCGGAAGTCGCGGCGGAACAGCCAGTCGGCGCCCTCCGCGTCGTCGAGCATGAGCTGGACGCACCAGGGTTCGGCGGGGCCCGGGCGGCACCAGATGTCGTGGACGTGCGGCGGCAGGACCTCGCCGGGGAGCCAGGGGCGCAGGGTGCCGGGCGGATCGGCGGCCCACCATTCCCAGCCCGCCAGGGTCTCCTGGGCGATGAGCTGGTCGCGGCGCAGCAGGAGCACGTCGATGTCGCCGTGTTCCCGGAAGGTGTGGCCCACGGCGAGTTCGACCGCGTATCCGCCCGCGATCCACCACGGGGCGCGCAGCGGGGCGAAGAGGCGGGCGGCCTCTTCGAGCGGGGGTGGGTCCCAGGGGCCCCAGGGGGTTTCCGTACGCATCGGCTGCCGACTCTCCTTCGGGGACGCCTGACCCTACTTCTCCGCCCGGTTCTTCCTGTACCGCCCGTCGTGAGGTCAGTCCGCCGTCAGCAGATGCCGGTAGCTCTCCGGATGCTGCCGCAGATAGGTGGCGAGGCTCATCGCCGGATGCCCGGTGAGGCTCGGTACGGCGTCGGAGACCGTGGACATCTCGCCGGTGGCGATGGCCTCGTACGACGTCACCCAGCCGGCCACCTCCCAGTCCTCCGCACCGTAGTGCGCCCGTGAGGCGTAGGCCTCCTCACGGGTCTCCGGTACGTAGGTGATGGTCCGTCCGGTGGCCCTGCCGAGCTCCTCGGCCGCTTCGGCGAGGGTGAACGCCTCGGGGCCCGTGAGGTCGTAGGCGACCCCGTCGTGGCGCGTGCTGTCGCGCTCGGTGTCGGCCAGCAGCACGGCGGTCGCGGCGTCCGCGATGTCGTCGTGTGCGACCGCTGCCACCCGGCCGTCGCCGCCGGGACCGCGCAGCACCCCGTCGGCGCCGGTCATCGCCGGGATCCCGGCGAGGTACAGGCTGTCCCGCAGGAAGGTGTGACGGACCTCGGCGACCCGGATGTGTGCCTCGGTGTGCCAGTGGTCCCGGGCGAAGGTGAACGTGGCTTCCGGCGCGGCTCCGAGAAAGGAGACGTACACGATCCGTTCGACGCCCACGGCGACCGCCGCGTCCACGGCCGTCGTGTGCCGGCGCACCCGGTCGGGGCTCTCGTGCGCCGAGACGAGGAACAGGGTGTGGGCCCCGGCGAGCGCGCGGCGCATGGCCTCCCCGTCGCCGTAGGGGGCGGGGGGCGCGGCGACGGCTCCGGGCAGCTCCGGCAGCCGGGACGGGTCGCGGCCCAGGAGTCGCACCGGCACTCCGGCGCGCACGAGCCGCTGAGCGACCCGGCCGCCGACCGCACCGCTCGCGCCGGTGACGGCGACGATCGGGGCCGTGGGGTCTGTGGGGGGTGCGGGATTCATGTGGTGCCGCCCTCCTCGCGCGGCCAGGGGCGCACCTCCACGACCGCGTCCACCGGGACGGGTCCGTAGATGTGCGGGAACTCCTCGCCGCCGGTCTCGACGGACTCGTACCGTACGGGTGCGGGGAGCCGGGCGGGATCGATGACGAGGACCACCAGGTCCTGGTCACCTGCCCCGGCCCGGCTCCCGGCGCCGTACACCCGCTCGGCCACGCCGTCGAGCTGGTGCGGCAGCGAACAGTGGATGAAGCCCTCTTCGTGCAGGGTGCGGCCGCGGGTGGACATCTCGTACGTCCCGATCCCGCGGGCCGCCTCCCACAAGGGGCCTTCGGTGAGGTGCAGCAGCAGTTCAGCCATGGGCCAAAGCTAAGGGTTGTCCCGTCATCCCCGGTGGATCAGCGCGCGGCGGCAGACGCGGTGCACGGTTCCCGTGGCGGGGCGGCGGTGGTCCTTGTTGTCGTCGTACGCGTAACAATGGCTGGCCTCGGTCACCTGATTACCCTGATCACGCGGCATCTGAGGTTGTGTCGCGCTATGGCCCGCGTGCGAGCGCGCGTCAGGCCGTGCCCGCCAGCAGTCCGGCCTCCACGCGCGGGTCCAGGCCGACCGCGGGCCGGTCCGGCCGCTGCGGGGCCGCACCGCCCAGTCCTGCCAGCCATTTCCAGGTGTCGGCGACCGTCTCCTCGACCGGCCGGCAGCGCAGACCGGCCGCGTACGCCTTGCTGACATCGCCCCGGTGCACGGCGTCGTACAGCTCACCCGGCGGCAGCCAGACCGGCAGGTCGCTCCAGGGCTCCACCCCCGCCGCGAGAATGGTCTCCGCGGGGATCCAGCGCAGCTGAGCACCGGAGCCGGTGGCGCGTACGCAGGCTTCCAGCAGCTGCCCCATCGTGGCGTGGCCGGGGCGGCTGACCAGGTTGTACGACCCGTGCAGACCGTGGCGGCCCGCGTCCAGGAGCCAGTTCGCGAGGTCGCGCGCGTCGATGTACTGGAGCATCAGGTCCGGTGTGCCCGGCGCCAGTACCGGACCGCCGCGGGCGATCCGGAGCAGCCACCAGGGCAGCCTGCCGATGTTCTCCCACGGGCCCAGGATCAGTCCCGCACGGGCCAGCAGGGCCCGGTCCCCGAAGGCGTCGAGTGCGGCCAGTTCGCCGCCGCGCTTGGCGAGGGGGTACGGAACGTCGCCACCGGCGTCGGGCGAGGCACCCGCCACCAGCGGACCGTCCTCGGGCAGACCGGCCGGGGCCGGGTCGTCGTAGACGGACCGGCTGGAGACGTACGCGTACCGCCCGGCCCGGTCGGCCAGCAGACGGGCCGTGTCCCGTACGGCCGAGGGGGCGCCGCTCCAGGTGTCGACGACCAGGTCCCAGGTCCGCGCGCCCGCGCCGCGTCCGGCGGCCGCGGCCAGTGCGGCGAGGCCGTCGCCGGTGGTGCGGTCGCCGAGGAGTTCCGTCACGCCCGGAGGGGGTGCGTGACGGCCCCGGTGGAACACGGTGACCTCCCAGCCGCGCGCGAGCGCCGCCTCGGTGGCCGCGCGACCGACGAATTCCGTACCGCCCAGCATCAGAAGCCTCATGACACCGACTCTGCCCGCCGGACGGCCGGGCCGGAACCGCTCCTCGCTCTCGGCGCAATCGGGAACCGCCCCTTCACGGTGTGCGGGCGAGCGGGCTGCGGTTGCGCAGCAGCCACTGGTGGTACCCGGCCGCCCGCTGGGCCGCCTCCCGGTAGGCGGCCTCCAGTTCCCCGTACACCGTCGCCATGTCGGCGTCCGGCCGGGACACCAGCAGCAGCCGTACGGCGAGGGGGTCGTCGCGCAGCGGCCGGATCGCCATGTCGTCGCGCGGCCCGGAGGTGGGCTGGCAGGGGGCGACCGCCTCGCCGAGCACGACGAGGGACGCGGTGGTGAGGTAGTCGCCGTGCAGGACGGTCGGCGCGAGCCCGGCCTCGCCGAAGACCCGGCGCAGCCCGTCCCATTCGCCGTCCACCGTGGGGTCGACCATCCACCGGTCGGCGGCCAGGTCCCCGAGGTCGACCACGGGCCGGGCGGCGGCCGGGTGGTCCCGGGCCATGCAGATGAACTGCGGTTCACGGTCCAGGAGTACGCGTTGCTCCAGGCCCTCCGGGACGGCCAGCGGACAGCCCTCGACCTCGTGCACGAAGGCGACATCGAGCCCGCCCGCCCCGACCGTGCGCAGCAGGGTGCGGGCCGACACGTCGACGCGCAGCGAGATGTCCGTGTCGGGCAGCCGGAGGCGCAGCCTGCGCAGCCACCCGCCGATGACCCGGCTGGCGGTGGAACCGATGCGCAGCCGGGGCCCGGAGGCACGGACCGCTTCGGCCTCCGCCTTCGCGTCGCTGACCAGGGCGGCCATGCCGTCGACCAGGGGGCGGGCCCGGCCGAGGACGGCCCGGCCGAGCAACGTCGGGCGGCAGCCGGTCCGTTCGCGGCTGAACAGCTCGGCGCCCAGAGCGTTCTCGATCCGCCGCAGCTGGGTTGTCAGGGAGGGCTGACTCACGCCCAGCCTGCGGGCGGCTCGGTGCAGGCTGCCCGTGTCGGCGATGGCGCACAGCGCCCTGAGGTGTCTCACCTCAAGCTCCATGCCGTCGAGCGTAGGGCGGCGGGAGGCCGTCGCACCAGACGTCCCAATCCCATCAAAATCCTTTAATTCACCGGGAGTTGGCGTACACACCGAGCGCCGTACCGGTCCTGGCGATAGGGCGGTGCTATCACCGGTTGACATCATCCGCCGCGGCTTCCGCTCCCCGACACTCTCTCCGTACCGCACCCCGTCCGAGTCCGATGACCGGACGGGTTCATCGGACAGGCAATCGGTAGGAGACCCCCCATGAGACACCCCAGGACCGTCATGTCGGCCGTGGTCGGCCTCGGCTTCGGACTCGCGGCCGCGCTGGGCACCGCACCCGCCATCGCCTCCTCGCCCGCCCCCGCCGCAGCCCCCGAGGCTTCCCACGCGGGCTACACGTCCCACTCCGGCTCGCACGAGAGCGCCGCCGCCAACAAGGCGTTCTTCGAGGCGGTCGTCAAGTCCGTCGCCGAGAAGCGGGCGGCGAACCCCGGCGCCCAGTCGGTCACCATCGTCTACAGCACCTCCAACGCACCGAGCTTCCGCACCCAGATAGCCAACAGCGCGCAGATCTGGAACAGCTCGGTCTCCAACGTCCGGCTGCAGGAGGGCTCGAACGCCGACTTCACCTACTACGAGGGCAACGACCCGAGCGGGTCGTACGCCAGCACCGACGGGCACGGAAACGGGTACATCTTCCTCGACTACGCGCAGAACCAGCAGTACGACTCGACCCGTGTCACCGCACACGAGACCGGTCACGTGCTCGGCCTTCCGGACCACTACTCCGGTCCGTGCAGCGAGCTGATGTCCGGGGGCGGCCCCGGCCCGTCGTGCACCAACCCGAACCCCAACGCGAGCGAGCGCAACCAGGTGAACTCCCTGTGGCAGAACGGCTTCGCGGCCGCGCTCGCACGCAGCGCCTCCTGACCGCTCTCCCGCCGCTCAGCGGTACCGGGGCCACCCCGTAGGACGGGGTGGCCCCTTGCGCCCGAGCGGTGGGCCGCCGGCGGGTGGGCGCGCGTACGCCCGGGCCGGGCCGGAAGGGTGCCGGATCCGGCCACCGGGCGGCGGCGCCGGGGCCGGGGCCGGTCTACGAGCTGCCCAGCACGGTACGGACGAGGGCCAGCAGTTCCTCCTCCGTCATCCCCAACTCACGTGCGTCCGCCGCCACTTCACGTACGCGTTCCAGCAGCCGGGCCCGGTGCGAGGACGCACTCCCGGTGACGGCGGCGCCGCGCCCCCGGCGCAGCTCGATCAGCCCCTCCTCACGGAGCTGCTGGTAACCGCGCAGCACCGTGTGGACGTTGACGCCCAGGGACTCGGCGAGCACCCGGGCGGCGGGCAGCCGCTCGCCCGGCACCACCCTTTCTTCGGCGACGGCACGGCGTACGGACGCCGCGATCTGATCACCGAGCGGCATGGTGGAAGTGGGATCGACCCGGAAGAGCATGGTCAGTGCCCCGCCCGTCGCCGGTCGATCAGAGTGTTGAGGAGCGCCGCCCCGGTCTCCGAGTCGTCGACCGTCACCGCGAAGTCCCGGCCGCCGACCAGCGTCGCCACGATTCCCTCACCGGAACGGATCATGACGCCGCTCCGCCCCGGCCGGATGCGGTAGCCCCACCCGCCGTACTCCGTGAGGGGGTTGATGTGCCGGCTGGTCGCCGTCTCGATCCGGTCGAGCGGCACCCTGAGGCGCGGCCAGGGCAGCATGCCCGAGATGGTGATGCCGCGCCGGTCCACCACCACGCACGGCCGCGCGAAGCCGGCCAGCAGCACACCGAGGAGCAGTAGCGGAATCGCGGCCACCCAGCCCGAGACGAACAGCAGCACCACCCCGCCGGCCACGCACGCGAGCGCGATCAGCGGCAGCCACCAACTCCCGGCGCTGCGCGCCCATCCGGCGATCTCCCCGTCGGCGAGCGTGATCCGCGCACCGCCCCCGGCACGCGGCATCGCGGCCGGCTCCTCCGGTACGGGGGCGAGCGCGGCCAGCATCAGCCCCAGCCCCCCGGCGAGCACCGCGACCCCCAGGGCGACGGCGAGCTGCCACACCGGAAACGACGCACCTTGGGCGTCCCCCCGCGCGTTCTCACCGGCGTCCACGTTGGCAAGCAGCACGGCGGCCGTGATCCAGCCGAGGAACCCGGCAAAGGCGTAACCACCGGCCACCAGCCGCCGGTGGGTCCGCCCATAGAACTTCCCCCGCATCACCATGAGGGTCCACAGCGCACCCATCACAACGAACAGCAGGCCGTCGGCCACGGCATACCCCGTCAGGCCCATGTACCCGTCCGCCCGGCCATCGGCCCCGAAATGGGCGGCCAGCCGGTCCGGAAGCCGGTCACGGAAGGCGGCCAGCAGCGCCAGGTCCAGGACGAGCGCGAGCAGGAACGGCAGGGCGACCAGGGTGGCCCCGCCCACGTTCTTACGCTTCATGAAAACCTCCATTGTTCGCATGCTAGTAGAACAATGGAGGTGCAGTAAAGCCCTGTCGGCACACTGCCGCCCCTGGCCCGGCTTCGACGGCAGGCCGGGGCCCGGCCGCACGGCGCCCCCCGACCGCACGTCGCCCCGGGCCACAGGTCGCCGCCCGGCCGTCCGGCGGGGTCACACGCGGGTTGCCCTCGCCGCGGTGAGAGCAAGCCCGACGAGCAGTTGGAGGGCGGCGAGCACGAGCAGTACGGCGAGGGGCAGTGCCCACCCTTCGGTGGCGGAGTGCAGCAGCCCGACGCCGAAGGGGCCGGCCGACGCAAGGAGGTATCCGGTGCTCTGGGAGAAGGTGGACAGCGCGGCGGTCTCCTGCGCACTCCGGCCGCTCGCCCCGATGATGGCCAGGACCAGCGGAAACGCCCCGAGCCCGAGGCCGGTCAGCACGGCCCAGAGCGCGGGCAGGGCCAGCGGGGCGCACAGCAGGCCGAGATATCCGGCCATCAGCGCGGCACCGACGCCGATGAACGCCAGCCGCAGCCGAAACGCCGTCCCGGTGAGCGGCATCAGGACGAAGGTCGAGGGGACTCCCACGATCAGCGCCAGGCCCAGCATGACTCCGGCCCGGTCGGCACTCATTCCGTGGTCCGACAGAACGGTCGGCAGCCAGCCGATGACCACGTAGCTGTTGAGGGACTGGAGAGCGAAGAACGCGGTCACCAGCAGCCCGAACCGAGTACGTCCAGCACTCCAGGCCGAGACGGCACCGCCGCCCGCCTGCCACACCGCACCCTTCCAGGAATCCGGCCGCAGCGCCCACACCGCGAGCGCGACCAGGGCGGGCAGGGCCCAGGCCGCCAGACCCAGCGTCGGCGTACCGGCAAGGCCGGCGACAGGGACCGCCGTGGCCGCGGCCACGGCCGAGCCGAGTGCCATCGTAGTGGTGTACACCCCGGTCAGCAGGGCCACCCGGCCGGGAAAGTGCGCCTTGACCACCGCGGGCAGCAGGACGTTGCACAGGGCCAGCCCGGCCGCGCCCAGGAGCGTGCCCGCCAGCAGCGCCCCGGTCCGGGGCACCGCGCGCACGGCGAGCCCCGCGGTCAGCGCCAGCAGCGCCAGCAGGACGGCGCGCTCGGCGCCCACCCGCCGAGCCAGCATGGCGCCGGTCGCGCCCACCGCCGCGAAACACAGCGTCGGCAGCGCCGGGACCAGGGAGGCGACAAGGGGACCGAACCCCAGCTGGGCCCGCACCTGTTCCAGCAGCGCGGACGCGCTGCTGATGCTCAGCCGAAGGTTGAAGGCGATCAGGACGACGCCGATCGCGGTCAGCCACGCCGCGCCGGAGCGGGAGAACGGGCGAGCGGGATCCGGAACGGGGCCGGTGTGCGGGGGACGACGGGTCAGCAACATGGCATAAACATAAAACGTCTGACCTTTAACGTCCAACCTTTAGAGGTATGATTGCGCCAGGACCACACCCCATGCCGGGCCACCCGGTCACCGGCCGCCCGACCAGAATGGACTCTCCGTGACTCTCCCCTCCGTCCGCCGCTCGGTGCTGGTCGACGACGTCATCCAGCGCCTGCGTACCGAGATCACCTCGGGAAGGTGGCCGGTGGGGGCCCGCATCCCGACCGAGACGGCGCTCATCGAGCAACTCGGCATCGCCCGGGGAACCCTGCGTGAGGCCACGCGCGCCCTCATCCACGCTGGCCTGCTCCAGGCACGGCAGGGCGACGGCACCTACGTGCGCGCCACCAGCGAACTGTCCGGTGCCATCCAGCGCCTCGGCAGCGAACTGGGCGAGGTCCTCGAAGTGCGCCAGGCCCTGGACGCCCAGGCCGCTCGCCTGGCCGCCGCCCGCATCTCCCCGGAAGCCGTCACCCACCTCGGCGAACTGCTGGCCCGGCGCGCCACCGCCTGGCAGCACCGCGACCGCGACGCATGGATCCAGGCCGACCACGCCTTCCACCAGGCCGTCGCCGACGCCGCGGGCAACGGCCTGCTGGGCGACCTCTACTCCGCCCTCGGCCCGGCCCTGCGCCGTTCCATGGCGACCCACTGGGACGATCACGGCTTCGACGGCGCGGACCGCCGCGGGCACGAGGACCTTCTCGACGCCCTGCGTGCCGGAGATGCCGCCCTCGCCGCCCGCAGCGCCGTCTCCAACATCGACGCGACCGACGACTGGCACGGCACCGGCAACTGACGTAATGGCATCGGGCCGGAAGCGAGCCGGAAGCAGACCGACATGCCCGGCCGACCAGCCGAGCAGCCGACAGCCCGATGGACGGGCCGACGGGCTGACGGACTGGTCGACAACGAACCGGTCGTACGGGGAGGTTCAGGCCAGTTCCAGCGGGAACGCGCCCCGATGCCCCGTACCGGCGCCCCGGTCCGGTCGGGGTTCGTACTCGCGGCAGCTCCAGACCTCCTGGACGAATCCGGTACGCCGGTCCCACAGGTCCAGGACGTCACCCTCGCCGGCCGCCCCGCGGTAGGCGTCCTTGGCGCCCCGGAAGCATGCCAGGCCGCCGGAGAGACCGCGGCGGAGCGCCGGAAAGTAGTCCGAGAAGGCGCAGGCGATACAGGTCTGGAGACGCACGTCGGGCGGCAGGACGCGCTGGATCGTGGCGAGCGCGGACGCGAAGTCGGTCTCGGCGCGGTGGGATCCGTACGCGGCCCCGCCGAACTGCAGCTCCAGGTAGAGATACGGATCGGGGCGGCGCAGCGACAACAGGCAGCTGAGCGTGGCCTGATGGACGGATCCGTCCCAGACGACCGGGAGCGGCAGGTCCCACTCCAGGACGCAGTCGCCCAACACACCGTCCACCAGGGCGAACAGGCCGTCGGCCGGTGGTGTGCCGGCCACCGGGGCGAGGCCGTCGAAGCTTTCGCCCTCGAAGTCGATGCCCCTGATCCGGAGGCGGAGTTGCTGTCCGTCGGTGGTGAGGACGACGGCGTCGGAACCCTGTCGGTCCCGGTACCACCCTGCCCATGACTCATCTGTCATGGGCAGGGACTGTAGCCCGTGCTCATGACAGCCGCGCTGTCGCCCTCCTTTTCGCCTCACGGACCCTGTGACCTCGGCACCTTGCGCCGTTCTCCTCGCTCTCGCCGCCTCGCTCCGGCACCCTTTCTCCGTTCGTCTCCCTCCCCCTTTACCGCTCTCGGCGCACTCGGCTCCCGTCCCCTCTCCGCGTCCCTCCGGTGCCGCCGCCCGTGCCGCTCTGTCTCCTCCCCGGGCTCAGTGCGTCCGGCGGGTGACGAACTCCGCCAGGGTCAGGAGGTCGCCCGCCGCGGCCAGGTCGGGGACCGCCCGCGACAGGTGGTGGACGGCGCGTGCCATCCGGTCCGCGGCGCAGATCTGCGCCCAGTCCCGGCCGCCGGCCCGGTCGACGGCATCGGTGGCGCGGCTCACCTCACCGGGGGTGTTCATCGGTCCCCGGTAGAGCGCGGCGAGTTCGGATGCTGCCGGGGTGCCGGAGGTCAGTGCGGCGACCACGGGCAGGGACTTCTTGTGGGCGACGAGATCCGCCCCGACCGGCTTCCCGGTCTGTGCCGGGTCCCCCCAGATGCCGATCAGATCGTCGATGAGCTGGAAGGCGAGGCCCGACTCCCGGCCGAATCCGTCCATCGCCCCGACCGCCCGTTCCTCCGCGCCGGTGTACAGCGCCCCGAGCGCGCAGGCACAGCCGAGCAGGGCGCCCGTCTTGGCGACGGCCATGGTGAGGCACTCGTCGAGCGAGACCTCGCCCGGGTCACGCTCCTCGAAGGCGCAGTCGGCCTGCTGGCCCGCGCAGAGTTCGATGACACAGGTCGAGAGCCGTGCCGAGGCGCGGGCCGAGGCCGGGTCGCTGTCCTCGGCCAGCAGGCGCTGGGCGAGGGCGAGCAGGGCGTCGCCGGCGATGACCGCGTCCGGGACGCCGAAGACCGCCCAGGCCGTGGGCCGGTGCCGACGGGTCCGGTCCTCGTCGATGACGTCGTCGTGCAGCAGGGTGAAGTTGTGGACCAGTTCCACGGCGACGGCTGCCCGTACCGCCCGTTGCGGGTCGCCGCCCAGCGCCCGGGCGGCGGCGAGGACGAGGGCGGGCCTGATCGCTTTGCCCGCCCCTCCAAACAACGGTGTGCCGTCGGCCCGCTGCCAGCCGAAGTGGTACATCGCGACGCGGCGGATCGATCCGGGCAAGGAGTCGACGGCGGCGCGCAGTTCGGGATCGACGAGGGTCCTGGTCTGCTCCAGGAGGGCCGGGGCCTCCTGGGCCCGCGGGGCGAGGGCGGCCGGGTCGTCGTCGCCCGGTGCGCGGGGTGTGGGTGGTTGGAGTGCGTGGTGGGTCTTCACTGGGGCGTCCTCCCGAGGCCGCCCCGGGCACGGCTGCCCGGTGGCGGAGGTTGACGGGGGCCCGGACTCTGCCGTCCGGGCCCCCGAGCGGCTACCGCCAGCGGCTGACCTCGACGTTTTCCAGTACGCCGAGGGCGTCCGGTACGAGGATGGCCGCGGAGTAGTAGGCCGTCACCAGGTAGGAGATGATCGCCTGCTCGTCGATGCCCATGAAGCGCACTGACAGACTGGGCTCGATCTCGTCGGGGATGCCGGTCTGCTGGAGTCCGATGACGCCCTGCTCGTCCTCCCCCGTCCTCATGCAGATGATCGATGTGGTCCGGGCGTCGGTGACGGGGATCTTGTTGGACGGGAAGATCGGTACGCCCCGCCAGGCCGGCACGTGGTGTCCGCCGACGTCCACGCTCTCCGGCACCAGACCGCGCTTGTTGCATTCGCGGCCGAACGCGGCGATGGCCCGCGGGTGGGCGAGGAACAGCTTGGAGCCCCGGCGGCGGGAGAGCAGTTCGTCCATGTCGTCGGGGCTGGGCACCCCGTCGTGCGGCTGGAGGCGCTGCCCGTAGTCGCAGTTGTTGAGCAGACCGAACTCCCGGTTGTTGATCAGCTCGTGCTCCTGGCGCTCGCGCAGCGCCTCGACCGTGAGCCGCAACTGCTGCTCGGTCTGGTTCATCGGCTGGTTGTAGAGGTCGGCGACCCGGCTGTGGACCTTCAGCACGGTCTGGGCGACGCTCAGTTCGTACTCGCGCGGCGCCGCCTCGTAGTCGACGAACGTGTGCGGGACGACGGCTTCGCCGACATGACCGGCGGAGAGGTCGATCGCCGCCTCGCCGTACTTGTTGGTGCGCTGCTGCGGGACGCTGAGCAGCCCGGTGAGGTGGGCGCGGAGCGAATCGGCGCGCTCGGCGAGGTTCAGCACATCGGCCCGGCTCAGCGTCAGCACCGTGCAGGCGGTGACGGCGCGGGCCGTGTACTCCCAGACCGCGTCGCCGTCGAGCAGGGCGTGGTCGCCGAAGTAGGCCCCGTCGGCGTGGACCCCGAGGACCGTCTCGTCCCCGTACGGGCCGGTGCCGACCTTCTCGACCTTGCCGTGCGCCAGCAGGAAGACGCGGTCCGCCGCGTCCCCGGCGGAGGCCAGCGACTGGCCGGCCGCGATGTCGCGCTGCTCACACCGCCGGGCCAGCTCACCGAGCACCTCCTCGTCGCCGAACTCCCGCAGGGCGGGGAGCTCTCCGAGCTCGGCGGGGATGACGGAGACCCGGTCGCCGGTCTGCACGAAGGTCACCCGGCCGTCCCCCACCGAGTAGCTCAGCCTGCGGTTCACCCGGTACGTGCCGCCCTGCACCTGCACCCATGGCAGCATCTTCAGCAGCCACCGCGAGGTGATCTCCTGCATCTGCGGAGCGGACTTGGTGGTCGTCGCGAGGTTCCGCGCCGCCGCCGTGCCCAGACTCTGCTGCGGCGGCACCGGTGCGTTCTGAACCTCTTCACCAACGGACATCTGACGCCCTCTCGATCACTGGTTGGCCTGCGCGAAGAAGCCTTTCAGCACGGAGAGTCGGCACACCATTACACAAATGAGTGTGATTAATCGGCCTTTGGGCTGGGCACAACGCTCGGCGATGCCCGCGGACGACGTTAATTTGCATACCTGATGCAACTTATCTAGCGTGACCGTCATGCGGCTGACGAGATTCACCGACGTGGCGCTGCGCGTACTGATGCGCCTCGCCGTCGTGAAGAGCGAGGACCCGCCGACCACCCGGGAGGTGGCGGCGACCATGCAGGTGCCGTACACCCATACCGCGAAGGTCGTCGCCAAGCTCCAGCACCTCGGCCTCATCGAGGCACGCCGGGGCCGCGGCGGCGGGCTCAGCCTCACCGCAGCGGGCCGCTCCGCCTCGATCGGCGGACTCGTGCGGGAGCTGGAGGGGCCCGGCGACGTCGTCGAGTGCGAGGGCGCCACCCCCTGCCCCCTCCGCTCGGCCTGCCGACTGCGCGGCGCCCTGCGCCAGGCGGAGGAGTCCTTCTACGCGACACTCGACCCGATCACGGTCGCCGAACTCGTCGCCTCTCCCACCGGCCCCCTGCTGATCGGCATCAGCAGCAGCCGCCCGGCGCCCGACTGAGCCGCACCCCCTCCCGACACCCCACTCCCCTCGCACCACGGGTGCCCTCACCCGGTTTCACTGTGCCCAAAAATACGAATCTAAGATTCCAATTCTAGAATCAGGAGTCACCGATGCTCTCCGAGACGTCGACCGCCACTGTCCGTGCCACCCTCCCCGCCGTGGGAGCGGCCATCGGAGACATCGCCGATCTCTTCTACCGCAAGCTCTTCGACGCCCACCCCGAGCTGCTGCGCGACCTGTTCAACCGCGGCAACCAGGCGTCCGGCGCCCAGCGCCAGGCCCTTGCGGGCTCCATCGCCGCCTTCGCGACCCAGCTGGTCGAACACCCGGACACCCGCCCCGACGTGATGCTCGGCCGGATCGCCCACAAGCACGCCTCGCTCGGCGTCACCGCCGCGCAGTACGACATCGTGCACACCCATCTGTTCGCCGCCATCGCCGAAGTGCTCGGCGACGCGGTCACCCCGGAGGTCGCCGCCGCCTGGGACGAGGTCTACTGGCTGATGGCGGGCGCCCTGATCTCGATCGAGGAGCGGCTGTACGCGCAGCAGGGCGTCGTCGCGGGCGACGTGTGGCGCGAGTGGGAGGTGACCGCCCGGATCGAGGAGACGGCCGATGTCGCCACCTTCCAGCTCCGCCCGGCGGACGGCGCGCCCGCCCCCGCCTTCCGCCCCGGCCACTACGTCTCCGTACAGGTGGAACTCCCCGACGGCGCCCACCAGATACGCCAGTACAGCCTCTCCAGCGCCCCCGGCTCGCCGGTGCGCTCGATCACCGTCAAGCGGGTGCACGGCGGCGGCTCGCCCGACGGCGAGGTCTCCCGTCATCTGCACGCCGAGGTCGGCGCCGGCGACCGGCTGCGGGTCTCCGCCCCGTACGGCGACCTCGTGCTCGACTCCGCCGACTCCCCGCTCCTGCTCGCCTCCGCGGGCATCGGCTGCACCCCGATGCTCTCGATGCTGGAGCACCTCGCGGCAACCGGCCACCGCGCCCCGGTCACCGTCGTGCACGCCGACCGCTCCCCCGCCACCCACGCGATGCGCACCGACCACGCCCTGCTCACCGGCAAACTCGCCGACGCCACCGCGCACTTCTGGTACGAGGACCCGGAGCCCGGTCACCCCGCCGACCGCACCGGGCGGGTCGACCTGAGCGATCTCGTGGTCACCCCCGGCACCCACGCCTACCTCTGCGGCCCGCTGCCCTTCATGCGGGCGGTACGTACCCAGCTGCTGGCCAAGGGCGTCCCCGCGGCCGACATCCACTACGAGGTGTTCGGCCCCGACCTGTGGCTCGCCCAGGACTGACACCGGCCCACCGCCCCCGGAGCCGACCGGCCCGCCGTGCCACGGGGTGATCCGGACAAAAGTCCCTACGGCGGGGCCGGTCACGCCGGACTCGGCGGCGACGACGCATCACGCGCCGTCGCCGCCGAGAAGCGCCTCCCGTCCGACAACGAGGCCGGCACCGTCGGGAACCGGCACCGACGGGAACCGGCACCTCTACGGCTGCGCGTGCGAGAACCCCGGGGACGGCAAGGACCGAAGCGACCCGCACCCGCCCCCTCCCCGGCAACGCCCGCTGCAGCACGACGACAATGGCGGCATGCCTTCCGAAGCGCTCGATCTCTCCCGCCTGCGACCGGTGCTCCCCTCACCCCTGCAACCGGCCGAGGACGACCGCTTCGCGCGCCACGGCGTACGGCTGCTGCTCAAGCGCGACGATCTGATCCACCCCGATCTCCCGGGCAACAAGTGGCGCAAGCTCGCCCCCAACCTGCGGGCCGCCGCCGGGCGGACCGTGCTGACCTTCGGCGGCGCCTACTCCAACCATCTGCGGGCCACCGCCGCCGCCGGGCGGCTGCTCGGGTTCCCCACCGTCGGGGTCGTACGCGGTGACGAACTGGCCGGCCGCCCGCTCAACCCCTCGCTCGCGCAGTGCGCCGCCGATGGAATGACCCTGCACTTCGTGGACCGTACGACGTACCGCGCGAAGGCCGGTCCCGAGGTCCTGGCGGGGTTGCTGAGCGCCTTCGGGGAGTGCTGCGTCATTCCGGAGGGCGGCAGCAACGCCCTGGCCGCACAGGGCTGTACGGAGCTGGGCCACGAGCTGCGCGGACGGTCCGATGTGGTCGCGGTGGCCTGCGGTACCGGTGGCACGCTCGCCGGGCTCGCCGCCGGCCTCGCACCGGGGCAGCGCGCCCTCGGCATCCCGGTACTGCGCGGCGGCTTCCTCGGCGACGCGGTACGGGAACTGCAGCGGGAGGCGTTCGGCGGGCCTGCCGGGTCGTGGTCCCTGGACGAACGCTTCCACTTCGGCGGCTACGCCCGTACGACCCCGCAGCTGCACGCCTTCGCGGACGACTTCGAGCAGCGGCACGGACTGCCCGTGGAGCGGCTCTACGTCGCCAAGCTGCTGTACGCGCTCACCGCGCTGGCCGAGGAGGGTGCGTTCCCGGCGGGCACCACGGTCGCGGCCGTGGTCACGGGCCGGCCGGACTCCGTACCCCCGGCGTCGGCAGGCGGGCCGGCCCCGGCGTCGGCCACCACCCGACGCGCCGGCCTTCCTTCCGACGCGCCCGGTCAGGGCGGGCCCGACTCCTCCCGGTAGGCCGCCGCCTCCTCCAGGTCGAGCCGTCTGAGCAGCTTGCGGAGCATCTCGTCGTCGATCCGCCGCTCGTCCCGCAGCCGCACGAAGACCTCGCGCTCGGCGTCGATCATCTCCCCGGCCAGGCGCCGGTACGTGTCGTCCGCCGACTCCCCGGTCACCGGATTGGCCGCGCCCAGCCGCTCCCACACCGCATTGCGACGGCGTTCCAGGACGGCGCGCAGCCGGTCGGTGAGCGGTCCCGGCAGAGCGTTGCGCCGGTCGTCGAGCAGCTCCACCAGACGCACCTCGGCAGCCCCGGACGCCTCGCTCTGCGCCTGCGCCTCGGCCAGTGTCTCCGCCGTCACGTCGCGCCCGGGAAGCCTCAGGACGCGCACCAGCAACGGCAGGCTGAGCCCCTGGACGACGAGGGTGCCGATGACGGTGGTGAAGGTCAGGAACAGCACCAGGTTGCGGGCCGGGAAGGCCGCCCCGGCGGTCGTGGCCAAGGGGATGGAGAAGGCGATGGCGAGCGAGACGACCCCGCGCATGCCGGCCCAGCCGACGATCAGCGGCCCCCTCCAGGTCGTCCCCGGCTCGCGCTCCCTGATCCGCCGCGACAGCCACCGGGGCAGATACGTCGCCGGGTAGACCCAGATGAAGCGGACGACGACCACGGCGAGGAACACGGCGACCGCGTACCAGAGGGCGTCCGCCACCGCGTACGTGCCGAGCCCCCTCAGTACGAAGGGCAGCTGGAGCCCGATCAGCGCGAAGACCGCGGACTCCAGGATGAACGCGACCATCTTCCACACGGCCGCCTCCTGGAGCCGGGTCGCGAAGTCCACCTGCCAGGACCGGTGCCCCAGATAGAGCGCGACGACGACCACGGCGAGCACCCCGGAGGCGTGCACGCGCTCGGCAGCCGCATACGCCACGAAGGGGATCAGCAGCGACAGCGTGTTCTGGAGCAGGGCCTCCTTGAGGTGCGTACGGAGCCAGTGCAGCGGCACCATCAACGCCAGGCCGACCGCGACACCGCCGACCGCGGCGAGGAAGAATTCACCGATCCCGGCGCCCCAGCTCATGCCCTCGCCGACGGCGGCGGCGAGCGCCACCTTGTAGGCGGTGATCGCGGTGGCGTCGTTCACCAGGGACTCGCCCTGCAGGATCGTCGTGACGCGGCCGGGCAGCCCGACCCGGCGGGCGATCGCGGCGGCCGTGACCGCGTCCGGCGGGGCGACGACCGCGCCGAGCACCAGCGCGGCGGTGAGGGGCAGGTCGGGCACGAGGCGGTACGCCAGCCAGCCGACCGCGACGGTCGCGAAGAGGACGTAGCCGACGGAGAGCAGCGCGATGGGCCGGAGATTGGCCCGCAGATCGAGGTACGAGCTGTCCACGGCCGCCGTGTAGAGCAACGGAGGCAGCAGCAGCGGCAGCACGATGTGCGCGTCCAGGGTGTACGTCGGCACCCCCGGCAGGTACGAGGCGACCAGCCCCGCCGCGACCAGCAGCAGGGGGGCCGGTACGGGGGTGCGGCGCGCGGCCCCCGCCACGGCCGCACTCGCAGCAACCAGTGCCACCAGCGGCAATGCATCCATCTCACGGTCCTCGCATCCGTCGTAACCTGACAATCATGAATGAATGTCCGCACGTGTCAGAACTGCCGCGCCCCGAACCGGCCCCGCTCAGCGGGACCTGTCTCGGCTGCCTCGCGGCGGGGAGCCACCCGGTGCAGCTGCGGCTCTGTCTGATCTGCGGCCACGTCGGCTGCTGCGATTCCTCCCCCTTGCAGCATGCGACCGCGCACTTCAAGGAGACCGGCCATCCGGTGATGCGGAGCTTCGAACCGGGCGAGAACTGGCGCTGGTGCTTCGAGGACGGTTCGATCGTCTGACGTCTGGGTACGTCAAACCGGCGCCGGTTGTTCGTAATTGACCGCCGCAGACCCCTACCCACCCTGTGTACTCATGGGCCTACCATGAGTGACAGTCATGGGTTGGGGCCTGGCGACACGGCATCATGGATCGCGATAGCGTCGCCGGGCCAGAACCGAAGACGTACCGCATGGCTCCGGGGCACCCTTCCCGGATCCTCGAAAGAGTTTGTGCCACCTTGGAGGTGAGGGTGTCCCAGATCGCAGGCGAACCCGGGAATCAGGACTTCGTAGAGGTCCGACTGCCCGCTGCGGGTGCCTACCTGTCGGTGCTGCGTACGGCCACGGCCGGCCTCGCAGCGCGCTTGGACTTCACCCTCGACGAGATCGAGGATCTTCGTATCGCGGTCGACGAGGCCTGCGCGATCCTGCTTCAGCAGGCCGTGCCGGGCTCCGTCCTCAGCTGCGTCTTCCGGCTCATCGAGGATTCTCTCGAGGTGACGGTGTCGGCGCCGACGACGGACGGCCGGGCGCCGGAACGCGACACCTTCGCCTGGACGGTGCTCTCCGCACTGGCCGGGAAGGTGGACTCCACGGTGGCCGACGACCGTACGGTCAGCATCAGCCTGTACAAACAGCGCGGCGCGGGACCCGGGCCGGCGTGAGCAACGGGAACGGGGACGGTCCTGTGCGGGACGAGACGATGCGACCAGGGGTGGTGCGGGCAGCAGACATCCCGGAGCAGCAGGCCCTGCCCCATCCGGCGGACGGGGCGGACGGGCCTGCGGGCCGTACGGTCGCGGTGGAGCAGTCGCAGGCGGAGCGGGCGGGCCAGATGAGCGAGCACGGGCACCACGATCCACATGACCGCAGCGGGGCGCGGGCGCTGTTCATCGAACTGCGCAGCCTTCCCGACGGGTCGGCAGAGAAGGCGGAGCTGCGCAATCAGCTGGTGCGGATGCATCTGCCGCTCGTGGAGCATCTCGCCCGCCGGTTCCGCAACCGCGGCGAGCCGCTGGACGATCTGACCCAGGTCGCCACGATCGGCCTGATCAAATCGGTCGACCGGTTCGACCCGGACCGCGGCGTCGAGTTCTCGACGTACGCGACCCCGACGGTCGTCGGCGAGATCAAGCGTCACTTCCGCGACAAGGGCTGGGCGGTCCGGGTGCCGCGCCGGCTCCAGGAGCTGCGCCTCTCGCTCACCACGGCCACCGCCGAACTCTCCCAGCAGCACGGCCGCTCGCCGACGGTGCACGAGCTCGCGGAGCGGCTGGGCATCTCCGAGGAAGAGGTCCTGGAGGGCCTGGAGTCGGCCAATGCGTACAGCACGCTCTCGCTGGACGTGCCGGACACGGACGACGAGTCCCCGGCGGTCGCGGACACACTGGGCTCCGAGGACGAGGCGCTGGAGGGCGTCGAGTACCGGGAGTCGCTCAAGCCGCTGCTGGAGGACCTGCCGCCGCGCGAGAAGCGGATCCTGCTGCTGCGCTTCTTCGGCAACATGACCCAGTCGCAGATCGCGCAGGAGGTCGGCATCTCGCAGATGCACGTCTCGCGGCTGCTGGCCCGCACACTGGCGCAGCTGCGCGAGCGGCTGCTCGTCGAGGAGTAGGACGCGGGGCCGGTGCGGGCGCGCGGGACGGCGGGAGCGTCTGCGCCCGTACGTCCCCGCCCGTACGCACGAGGCGGAACGGCCGGGTTCGCGACCGCCTCATCCGGCGCCCGGGCATCCGGCTCAGGCGTCCGGCGTGGTGCCGGGTGCGGTGCCCGTCGTCGTGCCGGGACGGCGGATGCCGAGCGCCTCGATCGTCGTCGGCCTGACCAGCTGGTAGAACGCCGTCAGGACCACCGCGGCAAGGACGATCCCGGCCGGGATCAGCGCACCGTGGGACCGCAGCAGCGTCCAGGCCACCGGGAGCGCGATGATCTGCGTGATGAGCGCGGGGCCGCGGCTCCAGCTGCGCCGCCGCAGCAGGCCACGCGCGGCGATCAACGGGATCAGGCCGAGCGCGATCAGCGTGAGGCCGCCCATCTCCGCCTGCTGCGAGCTCTCCGGGCGCCCGAACAGCCCCATGACCAGCATGTAGATCCCGCCGCCGACGAGCGCCGCCCCCTCCAGGGCGGTGAGCCCGGCCACCAGGGTGATCCTGCTCGGCTTCGCCGGTCCGGCCGACGGCAGAGGCGACGAGGAGGGCGTGTTCTGCTGAGTACTCACCCTTGCAGGTTGGCATCCCGGCCCCGCGAAAGCGAAGCCGGGGTGGGAACGAGCCCGGTCCGTCACCGAGCGTGAAGGCTATGGGGCAGGACTTCAGAGCGATACCGTGCGGTAGGTAGTCTGGCGGTCATGCGCGCACTCCTCGTGGTCAATCCAGCTGCTACCACCACCAGTGCGCGGACGCGTGACGTCCTGATCCACGCGCTGGCCAGCGAGATGAAGCTGGAGGCCGTGACCACGGAGTACCGGGGCCATGCCCGGGACCTGGGGCGGCAGGCCGCGGATGCCGACGACATCGACCTGGTGGTCGCCCTGGGCGGTGACGGCACGGTCAACGAGGTGGTCAACGGCCTGCTCCACAACGGCCCCGACCTGCACAACCTGCCGAGCCTCGCGGTGGTTCCCGGCGGCTCCACCAATGTCTTCGCGCGCGCCCTGGGCCTGCCCAATGACGCGGTGGAGGCGACCGGCGCGATCCTGGACGCACTGGCCAACCGCACCGAACGTACGGTCGGCCTCGGGCTGGCGGCCGGCACCCCCGGCACCGAGGACGAGTCGGTTCCCGGGCGCTGGTTCACTTTCTGCGCCGGGCTCGGATTTGACGCGGGCGTGGTCGGCCGAGTCGAACAACAGCGCGAACGCGGTAAGCGTTCGACCCATGCCCTGTACGTACGGCAGGTGGTCCGGCAGTTCCTGGAAGAGCCGCACCGCAGGCATGGCGCGATGACCCTGGAGACCCCCGGACAGGACCCGGTCACCGACCTCGTGCTGTCCATAATTTCCAACACGGCCCCCTGGACCTACCTGGGGAATCGCCCCATGTACGCATCCCCGAAGGCCACCTTCGACACCGGCCTGGACGTGCTCGGACTGAAGCGGCTGTCCACTCCGGCGGTCGCCCGTTACGGCACCCAGCTGCTCACTTCCAGCCCCGAGAAGGGACCTCGCGGCAAGCACGCGGTTTCACTTCACGACCTCACGGACTTCACCTTGCATTCAAAGGCGCCGCTCCCCTTCCAGATGGACGGTGACCACCTGGGAGTGCGCACCAGTGTGACGTTCACAGGCGTACGCCGTGCACTGCGTGTGATTGTGTGAGTGGAAGGGACCAAAGTCCTTCAACTCGAACGTTTGGGCTGGACTCCACCCCATGGAAGTACGGCTGTGACCTAGTCGACACCGAGGAATCAAAAAAAACTTTCCAGAAGGGGTTGTATCCGCCGCTGAGGTTTGCGAATCTCTACATGGCGATCGGGACGGCGCAACAACAGCCTCCACTGAGAGCCAGAACCCCTCCTCACTTGCACAGGACCACAACCAGTTCATCTGGGCGTCGGCTCGTCACCTGCGGGGGGATTCGTGAAAGCGTTCACATTCACAAGCACAGTGTAATACCAAGGAGAGGTAGCAGCCATGGACTGGCGTCACAACGCCGTTTGTCGTGAGGAAGACCCCGAGCTGTTCTTCCCCATCGGCAACACCGGTCCTGCGCTGCTGCAGATCGAGGAAGCCAAGGCCGTCTGCCGCCGCTGCCCCGTCATGGAGCAGTGCCTGCAGTGGGCGCTCGAGTCCGGCCAGGACTCCGGCGTCTGGGGTGGCCTCAGCGAGGACGAGCGCCGCGCAATGAAGCGCCGTGCGGCTCGCAACCGGGCGCGTAACGCCAGCGCCTGATCCGACGCCACCGCTACGAGCCTCAGCCAGGCGGCGCGTACAGAGCGTACGCACAACCCCGCCCCCCGAGTCGCAGCGCGCAGTACCCCCGAAGCGCACGCTTGAACAGTGAGCCCGGACCGTGATCACGGTCCGGGCTCACTGCTGCGCTCGTTCCGGCCGGACGGCTGTGCTCGTTCCGGCCGGACGACCTGGCGGGAGGGGCTACTTCTCGGTGCGGACCGGGATATCGAGGACGACCCGGGTACCTCGCCCAGTGGCCGGGACCATTCCGAAGGTTCCGCTCAACTCGCCCTCCACCAGCGTTCTCACGATCTGGAGCCCCAGATTGCCGGCATGCTGCGGGTCGAAACCCTCGGGCAGGCCGCAGCCGTCGTCCTGAACGGTGATCAGCAGCCGCGCCTCGACGGAGGAGCCACCGCGCACCGCCGACACCTCCACCGTGCCGGACTCGGCGAGGGTGAAGGCGTGTTCCAGGGCGTTCTGCAGAACTTCGGTGAGCACCATCGCGAGCGGTGTGGCCACTTCGGCATCGAGTATGCCGAAGCGGCCCGTACGCCGGCAGGTGACCTTGCCCGGGGAGATCTCGGCGACCATCGCGATGACCCGGTCGGCGATCTCGTCGAACTCCACCCGCTCGTCCAGATTCTGGGACAGCGTCTCATGGACGATGGCGATCGAACCGACGCGCCGTACCGCCTCGTTGAGCGCCTCGCGGCCCTGCGCCGAGTCCATCCGACGGGCCTGGAGCCGCAACAGGGCGGCAACGGTCTGGAGGTTGTTCTTCACCCGGTGGTGGATCTCCCGGATGGTGGCGTCCTTGGTGATCAACTCCCGCTCGCGGCGGCGCAGTTCCGTGACGTCCCGGAGGAGGACCAGGGAGCCGATCCGGACCCCCTTGGGCTTGAGCGGGATCGCCCGGAGCTGGATCACCCCGCCCGCGCATTCGACCTCGAACTCTCGGGGCGCGTAACCGCTGGCGAGTTTGACGAGGGCCTCGTCGACCGGGCCGCGGGAGGGGGCCAGTTCGGCGGTGATCCCGCCGAGGTGCTGGCCGACCAGGTCGGAGGCGAGGCCGAGGCGGTGGTACGCGGAGAGGCCGTTGGGGCTGGCGTACTGGACGACCCCGTCGGCGTCGAGCCTGATCAGCCCGTCGCCGACGCGCGGCGACGCGTCCATCTCGACCTGCTGGCCGGGGAACGGGAAGGTCCCGGCGGCGATCATCTGGGCCAGGTCGGAGGCCGACTGGAGGTAGGTGAGCTCCAGCCGGGACGGCGTCCGTACGGTCAGGAGGTTGGTATTGCGGGCGATGACGCCGAGGACCCGGCCCTCCCGGCGCACCGGGATGGACTCGACCCGGACCGGAACCTCCTCGCGCCACTCCGGGTCGCCCTCGCGCACGATCCGGCCCTCGTCCAGCGCCGCGTCCAGCAGCGGGCGGCGGCCGCGCGGCACCAGGTGTCCGACCATGTCGTCCTGGTAGGAGGTGGGGCCGGTGTTGGGCCGCATCTGGGCCACGGAGACATAGCGGGTGCCGTCGCGGGTGGGGACCCACAGCACGAGGTCGGCGAAGGAGAGGTCGGAGAGCAGCTGCCACTCCGACACCAGCAGATGCAGCCACTCCAGGTCGGTGTCACCGAGGGCTGTGTGCTGGCGGACGAGGTCGTTCATGGAGGGCACGTGTGCGAGCGTACCCGCGGTCGGGCGGGGGTTCCGAACCGAACGGTCCGGCCGTACGTGCAAGGGGAGGGCGCCGTAAATTGCCGTGCTCCGATGGATGGACACGGCGAATGGTCTAGTCCACAATACTGTACGACAGAGCTTCCACTCTCCCCGCACAGGAGAGTGGATCGAGGTACCCGCGCTCTCTGCCCTGACCGCGCAGGTGCCTCTCCCCGGCCGGGGGCACCGCACACCGCCGGCCGAGCAACTCCGGGCTGCGGTGCCGGACGGGCCGAGGGTCCCGTCCCGGCGCCGCGGCCCGCGGGTGTTCCCAGAGGGCCGCGCACCCCCGTGATCAGCGCGGTCAGCGGGTCGCGGTGACCTCGGCCGGTGCGCGGGGAGTGTCCAGGCCCTGACCGCGGGCGATCACCACCCGGTACGCCGGCATCGGCAGCGGCAGGATCTCCAGGATCGGCCGGACCTCCTCGGCGACCCCGGCCGTCGGCAGCACGTAACCCGCCGAGGCCGCCTCCGCCCGGGCTTCGGCGCCGAGGATGCGGCGCAGCGCCGCGGGCCGTCCGGCCATCTCACCGGACATGGTCCGACCCGGCCGTTCACTCTCCCCCGCGGAATACGCGGCGGCCCTGTCGAGTACCTCCCGGGGATGTTCCGGTGCGTCAGGGACACCGTTCGCCCCAGTCGGCCACGGGATCCGGACAGCCACCGCCGGGGTGCGGCCGGGACGGGTGCGGCCTGCCGTGCCCGCGTTACCCGGTTCTGCTAGATTGGACCACGATTGGTCTATACCACATATCGAGATACGACTCCTCAGATCGGCAGGCCCCGCGTGGAAGTTGTCATCGTCCCGGACGCCAAGGCAGGCGGCGAACTCATCGCAGAGGCCATCGGCGCCCTGCTGAGCCGCAAGCCAGACGCCCTTCTCGGCGTTGCCACGGGCTCTACTCCGCTGCCCATCTACCAGGCGCTGGCGGCCAAGGTCCGCTCCGGCGCCGTGGACGCCTCGCGCGCCCGCATCTGCCAGCTCGACGAGTACGTCGGACTGCCGGCGGGCCACCCCGAGTCCTACCGCTCCGTGGTGCTGCGCGAGGTCATCGAACCGCTCGGCCTGTCCGAGGCGTCCTTCATGGGTCCCGACGGCTCCGCCGAGGACATCCCGGCCGCCTGCCAGGCGTACGACAGGGCGCTCGCCGAAGCCGGCGGGGTGGACCTGCAGCTCCTCGGCATCGGTACCGACGGGCACATCGGCTTCAACGAGCCGTGCTCCTCGCTCGCCTCGCGTACCCGGATCAAGACGCTCACCGAGCAGACCCGGGTCGACAACGCGCGCTTCTTCGACGACGACATCACGCAGGTGCCGCACCATGTGATCACCCAGGGCATCGGCACGATCCTGGAGTCCCGCCACCCGATCCTGCTCGCGACCGGCGAGGGCAAGGCGGACGCCGTGGCGCGGACGGTGGAGGGGCCGGTGGCCTCCATCGTGCCCGCCTCCGCGCTGCAGCTGCATCCGCACGCGACGGTGGTGGTGGACGAGGCCGCGGCGTCGAAGCTGACGCTGGCGGACTACTTCCGCGCCACGTACGCGTCGAAGCCGCTGTGGCAGGGACTCTAGGTCTCTCGTCCGGATCAGGCCGGTCTCCCCGCGGCGCGGGTCCGGCCTGATCCGAACGGACGTCCCCGGCCGTCGTCCCGGACATGGCGAGAGGGCCGGGGCACCCGTGGTGGGTGCCCCGGCCCTCTCACGTACCGCGGTGGTGCTCGTCCTCGACCGCCGGACGGGACCGTCCGGCCCCGCGCCGCGGGGAGACGCGGACGCGTGGACAGATGTCTCACGCACCGGACGGGCATGGGCGCGGCCGGGCGCCCGGCAGGGCGTGACGCGGGCCCTCGGGCCGCGTCACGCCCTGCTGTCAGGCCCCGGGGCGGTCCGTCCCGCCGACGATGATCTCCGCGGCCGCCAGGCCGCAGACGCGGGCCGCGCCGTGGGTGGCGATGTGCAGGGCGCCCCTGGCGGGCGCCTGCGGAACGCCCATCTCGACCACGACCGTGCCGGGGCGCTCCGCCACCAGGGCGTCGATGGCCGCGGCCATCCAGGCGTGGCGGTGGACGTCGCGGACCACCACGACGATGCGCCGCTCCCCCGCGGCCCGCAGCACGGCGGCCGCGGGTTCCTCGGTCTCGCTGCTGTAGGTGTCGGTCCGGGTGCCCGGCACCAGCCGGCCCAGCTCCGCGGCCACGCCCCAGGGGGTCTCGTTCCCGACCGCGATGTTCGACGCGGAGGTGAACGCGGCGACGTAGGCGGGTTCGGTCAGCGGCTCGGCGGAACCCGTCACCCGCACCGCGCGACGGGCGGCGACCAGCCCGACGCCGGAACCGGTCCCGGCGCCGGACGCGGTCCCCTCCTGCACTGCCGCGCCCGGCCCCGCACCGGCCCCCTCCGCCCCTCGCGTCCAGGACGCCAGGGCACGTACCCGTGCGGCCGCGTCCGCGAGCCGCTCCTCGGCGAGTTCACCGTTGCGTACCGCCGTGACCAGCGCGTCGCGCAGCCGCTGCACCGTGCCGTCGTCCTCAAGACCGCCGCCGACGCACAGGGCGTCGGCCCCCGCGGCGATCGCGAGGACGGAGCCGCGCTCGATGCCGTACGTCCCGGCGATGGCCCGCATCTCCACGGCGTCGGTGACGATCAGGCCGTCGTAGCCCAGCTCTTCGCGCAGCAGCCCGGTGAGGATCTGCGGGCTCACCGTCGCGGGGTGGTCCGGGTCGAGTGCCGGCAGCAGGATGTGCGCGCTCATGACGCACTTGGAACCCGCCGCGATGGCCGCCCGGAAGGGCACCAGCTCACGGGCGTACAGCGTCTCCAGGTCCACGTCGATGCGCGGCATCGCGTGGTGCGAGTCGATCGCGGTGTCGCCGTGCCCCGGGAAGTGCTTGGTGCAGGCGGCGACCCCGGCGGCCTGGAGGCCCTCGATGTACGCGGCGGTGTGCCGGGCCACGAGTTGGGGGTCGGCGCCGAAGGACCGTACGCCGATGACCGGGTTGCCCGGGTTGGAGTTGACGTCCGCGGACGGTGCCCAGTTGAGGTTGACGCCGCACTCCGCGAGCCGGCGGCCCAGCTCCAGGGCGACCGCGTGGGTCAGTGCCACGTCGTCGACATGACCGAGCGCGAGGTTGCCGGGGAAGGAGGATCCGGTGCGCACTTCGAGGCGGGTGACGTCACCGCCCTCCTCGTCGATCGCCACGAGAAGGTCCTCGCGCTCGGCCCTGAGCTGGGAGGTGAGCGCGGTGACCTGCTCGGCCGTACGTATGTTGCGGCCGAACAGGGCGACGGAGGCGAGACCTTCGTCGACCCGGCGCA
Organism: Streptomyces sp. NPDC015032; assembly: GCF_043080425.1. Taxonomy (NCBI): domain Bacteria; kingdom Bacillati; phylum Actinomycetota; class Actinomycetes; order Kitasatosporales; family Streptomycetaceae; genus Streptomyces; species Streptomyces sp. NPDC015032. The sequence continues at coordinate 185,446 of NZ_JBIBVN010000011.1, forward strand.
GCACCCAGTCCGGGGCGGTGGTGCCGGTGAATCCGGGCTGCAGCACGGCGAGGGCGTCGCGGGTGAGGGTGTCCGTGGTGGATATCAAGGTGGTCATGGAGGAGCGTTATCCCTTCACGGCGCCGGAGGTGAGGCCCGTTGCCATGTACTTCTGTACCAGCAGGAAGAAGGCCACAACCGGGATGGCGATCAGTGTCGAAGCCGCCATCAGCGCGCCGTAGTCGATGCCTCGCGAGGTGGTGAAGTTCATCAGCCAGACGTTGAGGGTGTACTTGTCGTTGTCCTGCAGGACGACGTAGGCGAGCAGGTATTCGTTCCAGGCCGTGATCAGCGAGAAGATCGAGGCGGCGGCGAGGCCGGGGGCCAGCAGGGGGAAGGTGACGCGCCAGAACGCTCCCATCCGGCTGCAGCCGTCGACCATGGCCGACTCTTCGAGTTCCTGCGGAATGTTGATCACGAAGCCACGGATCATCCACGTCGCGAACGGCAGGGTGGAGACGAGGTAGATGACGATGACGCCCCAGTACTCGTTGAGTCCACCGAGGTCGTTGAGCTGGATGTAGATGGGGATCAGCATGGCCGTCGGGGGCAGCAGCTGGACGACGAGCAGCACGATCATGAAGAACTTGCGCCCGCGGAACCGGAACCGGCCGATGGCGAAGGCCGCGATCGTGGCGAGCAGCATGCCGCCGAGTACGGCGACACCGCACACGATGAGGCTGGATTCGATGGCCGTGCCGAAGTTCGGTTGCTTGATGGCCCGGGAGAAGTTGTCGAAGGTGATCGACGTCGGCCACAGTGTCTGGTCGTAGCTGCGGATCTCGGCGTTGGGCCGCAGGGAGCTGACAACCAGCCAGTAGACCGGGAACGCCATGAGCACGAAGGCGACGAGACCCGCGATGTTGTAGCCGATGCGGCTCTTCTTGCGGTCCGGGCGGAGGACCTGAGGCGTGGAGGTACTCACTCGACCTCTCCGATCTTGAGCAGCTGGCGCAGGTAGTACACGGCGACGCCGGACAGCAGCAGGACCGTGATGAGTGAGATGGCGGCGCCCTGGCTGAACGAGTTGGACTCGAATGCCTTCTCGAACGAGTAGATACCGAGAACGGAGTACTCGGGTTCCGGCTTGTTGCCGCGCATCAGGAAGATCTGGCCGAAGACATTGAAGTCCCAGAGCACGGACAGGGTGGCGACCATCTGGAAGACCGGCTTGATGACGGGCCAGGTGACGTAGCGGAAGACGCCGAAGGTGCCGGCGCCGTCGAGCGAGGCAGCTTCTTCGAGCTCCCTGGGGACCTGGGTCAGCGCGGCGTACAGGGTCACGGAGACGAAGGGAATGGCCCCCCAGACCACGACCGCTCCGATGATGACGAAGCCCTGCTTCGGGTCGAGGAACCAGTTGTGCCCCTGCGCGTCGATCCCGAGGTACTTGCTCAGCACCATGTTCAGGACGCCGTAGTCGGAGTCCGCGAACCACCGGAAGATGGAGGTGGCCACGAGGAGGGGCATGGACCAGGCGGCGACCAGCGCGGCGGTCAGCAGGAGCCGTACCCACGTGGACATCCGCTGCATGAGCATGGAGAGGCCCAGGCCGCCGGCCATGGTCGCGGCGACGCAGACGACCATGAAGATGATGGTCCGCCGGACGACGTCCCAGAACTCACCGTCTCCGAGGATGTTGGTGAACTGGTCGAAGCCCACCCAGGGAGCGGCCTGTCCCGACCACAGCTCCCGGCGGCCCACGTCCTGGAAGGACATGATGACCGTCTTGATGAAGGGCCAGACGAACACAGCGGCGATCGCGATGAACGCCGGAGCTATCAGGAGGTACGGCAGCAGAGCGCCGGCCTTCCGCGGTGGACGGCTCGCGTTCTTCGCAGGCTGAGGATGCGTCCCCTCAGGGGCCCGCGGGACGGACACCGGCGGGTCGGCTGCTTTCATATCGGCGGCACTCACTGTGCTGGCCTTCCGTTCGGACCTGGTACCGGGAGGCGGGGGGTGGCAGCTCCTTTCGGAGTGCCACCCCCACGGATGATCACTGGAGCCGGTGGTTCAGGAGTTCACCGGCTCGGATTCCCTGAGAGCCTGTGACTCAGGAGTCCTTGTTGATCATCGAGTCGATCTCCGCGTCGGCCGCCTCGGTGGCGTCCGCGACCGACTTGCCCTTGATGATGTCGAGCAGCATGACTTCGAGCGTTTCCTTCTTCTCGATCGCCGTCCAGCCCGGGGCGATCGGCGTGAACCAGGCGTCCGGCACGGCGTTGGCGATGGCCGCGGTCTCCGGCTTGGCCTTCAGGGGCTCCAGCTGCTTGGTGTTGTTCGGGAGGATGTTCTTGGAGGCGAGCACCTCTTCGGACTTCTCGCTGGTGAACATCGAGATCCACTCCTCGCCAAGGTCCTGGATCCTGGACTTGGAAATGGTGGCCAGGTCGGAGCCGCCGATGAAGGAGGGGAGGGCCTTGCCGTTCGGGCCGGGCATACCGGCGGTGGCGATCTTGCCTTCCAGCTTCGGGTTGCCGTTCGCCTTGGAGTCGACGACGCTGCCGGCTTCCCAGCCGTTGCCGTAGAGAAGCGCGGTCTTCTCATTGGCCATGACGTTGGCGTGGTCCGCCTCGTCCTTGGTCTTGTCCCCGTGGTTGTACTTCTTGACCAGCTCGACGAAGTCGGTGATGCCCTTCTGGGCCTCGGGGGTGGAGAGGGTGGACTTCCACTCCTTCTTGCCCTCGTCGTACGTGGCGATCCGGCCGCCCTCGGCAGCGACGTAGGACATCGCGGCGTACCAGTACCGGCCCGGCAGATACAGCGGCGAGAACGCCTTGTCCTTGCCGTACTCCGCACCGATCTTGTCGAGCGCGGCGGCCAGCTCGTCCTGCGTGGCGGGGAGGGTGTCCTTGCCGGTGCCGGCCTTGAACATGTCCTTGTTGTAGATGGCTACGCGGGCGCCCGCGTAGTAGGGCACGCAGTACTGCTTGCCCTCGAAGGCGCAGGTGTCCTTCAGACCCTTGATCCAGGTGTCCGAATTCTCGTACTTCTTCGGGTCGATCTCCCCGAGGGCCCCGTTGAGGATGTACGTCATGGTCTCGGTGTTGCCGAGCTCGACGACGTCCGGGAACTTGTCACCGGCCAGAGCGGCGTCGAGCTTCTTGGCCTTGTCCGCCCATGTCTGGTACTGGACGTTGACCTTGACGTTCGGGTACTTCGCGTTGAACTGGCTGTTGACATCCTTGACCAGCTCGGGCCAGGTGCTCTGCGCATCCGACATCAGCCAGACGGTGAGCGTTTCCTGACGGTCCTTCGGGGCCTTGGACGAAGACTTGTCGCCGTCCGAACCACACGCTGCGATCGAAACCAACATGCCTGCGACGCCGATCGCCGCGATGAGCTTGCGCTTCACGCCACCCTCCTCAGGGATGCTGCAACCCCTTCCCACCGCGAAGACCGTCGACGAGTACTGCTGGGGCCGGGACCTGGTCTTTAATGGTTTAGACCAGCACCGGGAGCTTGGCCTAGACCTTTTGGGGTGTCAAGGGTGTATAAGAAGTGCACTCGCGTCCGTTACAGGACCGACACCTGAGGGAGGGCGACGAGCCGTGACCGGACCGTGCCACCATGTGAGACGCGACAGACGGAGGAGCCGGTGACGGCAGCAACGCAGCAGTCGGGAAGGCAGGCCATGGGTGCCGACGGGGGCAGTACGGAGAACGAGACGGGCGCGGCCACGCGGACGGCGCGCGTCCCGAAGTACTACCGGCTGAAGCGACATCTCCTCGACATGACGGACACCATGCCACCGGGCACACCCGTGCCGCCGGAGCGGACCCTGGCCGCCGAGTTCGACACCTCGCGCACGACCGTGCGTCAGGCGCTCCAGGAACTGGTCGTCGAGGGCCGGCTGGAGCGTATCCAGGGCAAGGGCACCTTCGTCGCCAAGCCGAAGGTCTCCCAGGCCCTCCAGCTCACCTCGTACACCGAGGACATGCGCGCCCAGGGGCTCGAACCGACGTCCCAGTTGCTGGACATCGGCTATGTCACGGCCGACGACACACTCGCCGGGCTGCTCGACATCACGACCGGCGGCCGGGTGCTGCGGATCGAGCGGCTGCGGCTGGCCAGCGGGGAGCCGATGGCGATCGAGACCACGCACCTTTCGGCCAAACGCTTTCCCGCACTGCGCCGTTCACTGGTGAAGTACGCCTCGCTCTACACCGCGCTGGCGGAGGTGTACGACGTACGGCTGGCCGAGGCCGAGGAGACCATCGAGACCTCGCTGGCCACCCCGCGCGAGGCCGGACTGCTCGGCACCGATGTGGGCCTGCCGATGCTGATGCTGTCCCGGCACTCGCTCGACGGACGGGGCGAGCCGGTGGAGTGGGTGCGCTCGGTCTACCGCGGCGACCGGTACAAGTTCGTGGCGCGCCTGAAGCGGCCGGCGGACTGACCCCCGGCGCGGCGGCCGGCCGTTTCCGGCCATCGTTCCCCTCTGCGCATTCGCCTCGGCCCTCGTGGAATCCACCACTCCACGGGGGCCGTCCGCATTCCCCGGTCCGGACCAATCACCGTACACCTGAACCCATTTCGAACATCCACGACCACTCACAGGACCGTTTCCGGACCGCAACGCGGACGGGGGGTGACGGTGACCGGAAGCCTCCCCTAGATTTCCCTGCGCATTGCACCAGGTGATCAGCGAGGGGACGGAGTCGCCACATGCCAGCAGACCCAGAAAAGAATCCACCCACCGTCACACCTGTGCGGGTGGTCATCGCCCTCTGTCTCGTCGCGCCGTTCGTGGCGATGCTCTGGGTGAGTTCGTACGCGAAGGTGGACCCCGCCTTCATCGGTATTCCGTTCTTCTACTGGTACCAGATGCTCTGGGTACTGATCTCCACCGCGCTCACGATGCTCGCGTACAAGCTGTGGCAGCGTGACCAGCGTGCCCGCAAGGGGGGTGCGTCGACGTGAAGGACGGCGTGAACGGCGTCGCGCTCGGCGTCTTCATCTTCTTCTTCCTGGCCGTCACGGTCATGGGCTTCCTGGCGGCGCGCTGGCGGAAGGCCGAGAACGACGCCAGCCTCGACGAATGGGGCCTGGGCGGACGGTCGTTCGGGACCTGGGTCACCTGGTTCCTGCTCGGCGGCGACCTGTACACCGCGTACACCTTCGTCGCCGTTCCCGCGGCGATCTACGCGGCGGGCGCGGCCGGCTTCTTCGCCGTGCCGTACACGATCCTCGTGTATCCGCTGATCTTCACCTTCCTGCCGCGGCTCTGGTCGGTCTCGCACAAGCACGGGTACGTGACCACCTCGGACTTCGTCCGCGGGCGCTTCGGCTCGAAGGGGCTGTCGCTGGCGGTCGCCGTCACGGGCATCCTCGCCACGATGCCGTACATCGCGCTCCAACTCGTCGGCATCCAGGCGGTGCTGGACGTGATGGGCGTCGGCGGCGGCGAGAACACCCACTGGTTCGTCAAGGACCTGCCGCTGCTGATCGCGTTCGCGGTGCTCGCCGCGTACACCTACTCGTCCGGCCTGCGGGCGCCCGCGCTGATCGCGTTCGTCAAGGACGGGCTGATCTATCTGGTCATCGCGGTGGCGATCATCTACATCCCGGTCAAGCTCGGGGGCTTCGACGACATCTTCGCCAAGGCGGGCGAGGCGTTCTCCCAGCCCAACCCGAAGACCGGCCAGCCGCGTGGCGCGCTCGCACCCGGTGAGGCGGGTCAATGGAGTTACGCCACCCTGGCACTGGGCTCGGCGCTGGCGCTCTTCATGTATCCGCACTCGATCACGGCGACGCTCTCCAGCCGCAGCCGCGACGTGATCCGGCGCAACACCACGATCCTGCCGCTGTACTCGCTGATGCTGGGTCTGCTGGCGCTGCTCGGCTTCATGGCGATCGCCGCCGGGATCAAGGTGGACAACGGGCAGCTGGCCATCCCGCAGCTGTTCGAGGACATGTTCCCGGACTGGTTCGCAGGTGTCGCGTTCGCCGCCATCGGCATCGGCGCGCTGGTCCCCGCCGCGATCATGTCGATCGCCGCGGCGAACCTCTTCACCCGCAACATCTACAAGGACTTCCTGAAACCGGACGCGACCCCCGAGCAGGAGACCAAGGTCTCCAAGCTGGTGTCGCTGCTGGTGAAGGTCGGCGCGCTCGCCTTCGTCCTCACCATGGACAAGACGGTCGCGATCAACTTCCAGCTGCTCGGCGGGATCTGGATCCTCCAGACGATGCCGGCCCTGGTCGGCGGCCTGTTCACCCGCTGGTTCCACCGCTGGGCGCTGCTCGCGGGCTGGGCGGTCGGCATGGTGTACGGAACGGTGGCCGCGTACGGGGTCGCGAGCCCGACCCAGGCGCACTTCGGCGGGTCGTCCAAGGAGATCCCGGGAATCGGTGAGATCGGGTACATCGGCCTGACGGCGTTCGTGCTGAACGTGGTGGTGACGGTGGCTCTCACCCTGGTCCTGAACGCCGTGAAGGCACCCGCCGGGGTCGACGAGACCTCTCCGGCCGACTACACGGCCGACGCCGGCGACCCGGGCGTCCAGGTGGAACGCCCGCCGGCCACGGCCAAAGCGCCCGGCGTCGGCCACTGACGACCGCGCCGGCACCGGCCGACGGCCCGTCGAGCCCCTGCGGCGGGGCGCGGCGGGCCGTCCGTGCGATCGGGCCCAGATGGCCCGGGAGAGGCCCGCACAGCGCATTCTGGGGGGCCTGCTCAAGTCGGCCGACACAACATCTGGGGGCTTCCTCATCGGGCAGCCCCCACATGTATGCTCGTCCTCGCTGTCGCCGCAGGGGAATCCGGTGCGAATCCGGAACTGTCCCGCAACGGTGTGTTCGGTGTGCTTTTGCGCACCAACGAGTGAGTCCGAGGACCTGCCGGCAGCGCATCCGGCTCGACCGAACCGGATGCCCAGACGTCCGGGCCTCGCGGTTGGGCCGGTGGACGCCGTGCGGAGTGCTGCCCTGCCCCGGGCCCGCCCCTGCCCGGCTGCCCCGTTCCCCGCCGGCCCCGAGCCGAGCGAGGGAGAGCACCACGTGACCATCGCGCCAGCCGATCCGGCTTCAGTCGCCCTGTCCGAAGCGGTCGAGTCCGAGGCGACCGCACACGACGGACCGGGGACCGCGCTGCTGCGGACCCTGACCGGCCTCACCGCCGATCTGCCCGACACCGACCCCGGCCGGGTCGCCGCCGCCGCGCTGCGCGGCCGCAGCGCCCGGGCGGACGAGGCCGAGCTGCGGTCGCTGGCCACCGAGGCCGCCGCGGGACTGATCTCCGAGGACCCCGCCTACTCCCGGCTCGCCGCCCGGCTCCTGACCCGCACCATCGCGGACGAGGCGGCCGGACAGGGCGCGGTCTCCTTCTCCGCCTCGGTCGCCGTCGGCCATCGCGAGGGACTGATCGCGGACCGCACCGCCGAGTTCGTCGCGCTGCACGCGGCCGCCCTCGACGCGCTGGTGGAACGTTCGCTCGCCGACGGCGCCGACGACCGCTTCGACTACTTCGGGCTGCGGACCCTGCACAGCCGCTATCTGCTGCGCCACCCGCACACCCGCCAGGTCATCGAGACGCCCCAGCACTTCATGCTGCGCGTCGCGTCCGGGCTCGCCGAGAACGATTCGCAACGCGCCCTGGACGAAGTCGCGGCGCTGTACGGGCTGATGAGCCGGCTCGACTACCTGCCGTCGTCGCCGACCCTGTTCAACTCCGGCACCCGCCACCCGCAGATGTCCTCCTGCTACCTGCTGGACTCCCCGCTCGACGAGCTCGACTCGATCTACGACCGCTACCACCAGGTGGCGCGGCTCTCCAAGCACGCGGGCGGCATCGGTCTCTCGTACTCCCGCATCCGCGCCCGCGGCTCGCTGATCCGCGGCACCAACGGGCACTCCAACGGCATCGTGCCGTTCCTGAAGACGCTCGACGCCTCCGTCGCCGCGGTCAACCAGGGGGGCCGCCGCAAGGGCGCCGCCGCCGTCTACCTGGAGACCTGGCACGCGGACATCGAGGAGTTCCTGGAGCTGCGCGACAACACGGGCGAGGACCAGCGGCGTACGCACAACCTCAACCTGGCGCACTGGATCCCGGACGAGTTCATGCGCCGGGTCGACGCGGACGGCGACTGGTCGCTGTTCTCGCCCGCCGACGTGCCCGAGCTGGTCGACCTGTGGGGCGACGAGTTCGACGCCGCGTACCGGGCCGCCGAGGCCAGGGGGCTGGCCCGCAAGTCGATGCCGGCCCGTGAGCTGTACGGCCGGATGATGCGTACCCTCGCGCAGACCGGCCAGGGCTGGATGACGTTCAAGGACGCCTCCAACCGGACCGCGAACCAGACCGCCGAGCCGGGCCGCGTCGTCCACTCGTCGAACCTGTGCACCGAGATCCTCGAAGTCACCGACGACGGCGAGACGGCCGTCTGCAACCTGGGTTCGGTCAATCTGGGCGCGTTCGTCGCCGACGGTGGCATCGACTGGGAGCGGCTGGACGCCACCGTCCGTACCGCCGTGACCTTCCTCGACCGGGTCGTCGACATCAACTTCTACCCGACCGAGCAGGCCGGCCGCTCCAACGCGAAGTGGCGCCCGGTCGGCCTCGGGGCCATGGGCCTGCAGGACGTCTTCTTCCAGCTGCGGCTGCCGTTCGACTCCCCCGAGGCCCGCGCGCTCTCCACGAAGATCTCCGAGCGGATCATGCTCGCGGCGTACGAGGCGTCCTGCGAGCTCGCCGAGCGGTCGGGCCCGCTGCCGGCCTGGTCCGAGACGCGGGCCGCGCGCGGTGTGCTGCACCCCGACCACTACGCCACCGAGCTGAACTGGCCGGAGCGCTGGGACGCGCTGCGCGCCCGCGTCGCGAAGAGCGGGATGCGCAACTCGCTGCTGCTCGCCATCGCGCCGACGGCGACGATCGCCTCGATCGCGGGGGTGTACGAGTGCACCGAGCCCCAGGTCTCCAACCTCTTCAAGCGCGAGACGCTCAGCGGCGAGTTCCTCCAGGTCAACGCGTATCTGGTGGAGGAGCTGAAGCAGCTCGGCGTGTGGGACGCGCGGACCCGCGAGGCGCTGCGCGAGGCGAGCGGCTCCGTGCAGGGCTTCGCCTGGATCCCGGCGGACGTGCGGGCGCTCTACCGCACGGCATGGGAGATCCCGCAGCGCGGACTGATCGACATGGCGGCGGCCCGTACGCCGTTCCTCGATCAGAGCCAGTCGCTGAACCTGTTCCTGGAGACGCCGACGATCGGCAAGCTCTCCTCGATGTACGCGTACGCCTGGAAGCAGGGGCTGAAGACGACGTACTACCTGCGCTCGCGCCCGGCGACCCGGATCGCCCGCGCGGCCTCCGGCCAGGCCGCGGCCGCCACCCCCATTCCCGTACAGCAGGCTTCAACGCCCGACGCCGACGCGATCGCCTGCTCCCTGGAGAACCCCGAGTCCTGCGAGGCCTGTCAGTAATGAGCTCCACCCACTCCGAGAAGAACCTGCTCGACCCCGGCTTCGAGCTGACCCTGCGCCCCATGCGCTACCCGGACTTCTACGAGCGCTACCGCGACGCGATCAAGAACACCTGGACGGTGGAGGAGGTCGACCTCCACTCCGACGTCGCCGACCTCGCCAAGCTGTCCCCCGGCGAGCAGCACATGATCGGCCGGCTCGTCGCGTTCTTCGCGACGGGTGACTCGATCGTCTCCAACAACCTCGTGCTGACGCTGTACAAGCACATCAACTCCCCCGAGGCGCGGCTGTATCTGTCGCGGCAGCTCTTCGAGGAGGCCGTGCACGTCCAGTTCTATCTGACGCTGCTGGACACCTATCTGCCCGATCCGGACGACCGTGCCGCCGCGTTCGACGCGGTCGAGGAGATCCCGTCCATCCGGGAGAAGGCGCAGTTCTGCTTCAAGTGGATGGATTCGGTTGAGAAGATCGAGCGGCTGGAGACGAAGGCCGACCGCCGCCGCTTCCTGCTGAACCTGATCTGCTTCGCGGCGTGCATCGAGGGGCTGTTCTTCTACGGCGCGTTCGCGTACGTCTACTGGTTCCGCTCGCGGGGTCTGCTGCACGGCCTCGCCACGGGCACCAACTGGGTCTTCCGTGACGAGACGATGCACATGAACTTCGCGTTCGAGGTCGTGGACACCGTCCGCAAGGAGGAGCCGGACCTCTTCGACGACGAGCTCCAGCAGCAGGTCACCGACATGCTCAAGGAGGCCGTGGCGGCGGAGCTGCAGTTCGGCCGCGATCTGTGCGGCGACGGCCTGCCGGGCATGAACACGGAGTCGATGCGGCAGTACCTGGAGTGCGTGGCCGACCAGCGGCTCACCCGGCTGGGCTTCCCGGCGGTCTACGGCTCCCAGAACCCGTTCTCGTTCATGGAGTTGCAGGGCGTGCAGGAGCTGACGAACTTCTTCGAGCGCCGGCCGTCCGCGTACCAGGTGGCGGTGGAGGGCTCGGTCGCCTTCGACGACGACTTCTGAGTGCCTCGTCGGGCGGCGGTCGCGCATCGAGGAGCGACACCCGCCGCCTGACGGAACATCAGGAACCGGCCGCGGTGGCGACCCACGTACCGTCGGCCTTCCGGCCGGTGATCCCGGACGTGGCGCCGAGGCACGGGCCGAGGTGTCAGATCCTGGCCCAGCTTCTGAGGTAGGGGCGCCGCGTGGCCGTGACCGGCTGCGCGGCGCCCGCGGCTTCCGGGGGCGCGTCCGCCCGCGCCTGTTCCGCCTCCCGCAACTGGCGGTCGATACGGCGTTCCCGGAAGAGTCCGAGCAGGGTGGGCAGCAGAAAGAGAGCGATAAGTGCGGCTATGCCCAGGATGTTCTTGACTGCGTCCATGGCTCCACCCTCGTCCGCGCGAACGGAATCCGGCAGTGGCAGGACTGTCATGGAGCATCGAATTACTGCCACACTGGCTCCATGCTGAACAATGTCGCCGCCCTGCTGCTCGACGAGGTCCACCCCTTCGAGCTGGGTGTGCTGTGCGAGGTCTTCGGACTCGACCGCCGCGACGAGGGCCTGCCGGCCCACGATTTCGCCGTGGTCTCCGCCGAGGGCCCGGTGCTGCGGACCCATGCCGGGTTCACCATCGGTACGCCGCACGGCCTCGACCGCCTGGAGGAGGCCGATCTCATCGCCGTGCCCGCCGGCAGCCATTTCATCGAGCGGGACTACCCCGAGGAGATCCTCGACGCCCTGCGCCGGGCCGTAGGCCGGGGCGCACGGGTGCTGAGCGTCTGCTCCGGCGCCTATGTACTCGGTGCGGCCGGACTCCTGGACGGGCGCCGCTGCACCACCCACTGGCGCCACGCCGGAGAGCTGGCCCGCCGCTTCCCGCGGGCGGTCGTCGAACCCGATGTGCTGTACGTGGACGAGGGCCCGGTCATCACCTCGGCGGGCACGGCGGCCGGGATCGACGCCTGTCTGCATCTGGTCCGGCAGGCCTACGGCCCCGATGTCGCCAACGCGATCGCCCGCCGCATGGTGGTCCCACCGCACCGCGACGGCGGGCAGGCGCAGTACATCAAGCGGCCGCTCCCCCGCACCCGGTGCGACACGGTCGGCGAAACGCTGGTCTGGATGGAGCGCCACCTCGCCCAGGAGATGACCGTCGAACAACTGGCCGCCCACGCACACATGTCACCGCGCACCTTCGCCCGCCGCTTCCAGCAGGAGACGGGCACCACTCCGTACCGTTGGCTGCTCCGCCAACGGGTGCTGCTGGCACAGCATCTGCTGGAGACATCCGACGAAACGGTGGATACGATCGCCGGCCGCACCGGCTTCGGAACGGCGGCCGCACTGCGTCATCAGTTCGTACGGTCGTTGGGCACCACACCGAACGCGTACCGCCGCACCTTCCGCGGGCCGGGCGCAATGACCGAAGTCGCCTGATCCGTAACCCGCTCCTGGCATATGGGCGCCGACGCGTACATCATCGGCTCCTCGTACCCGGACCACCCGCGGCTGCGGACCGCGGCGACCACGGAGTCCGGCGCCGACCAGTGGTCGACGATCATCCGGGAGACGGAAACGGGCGGGCCCGGTTTCCCCCGCGGGGGATCCGGGCCCGCCCGTGACAGCCGGACGCTCAGTCGTTCGGCACGGTCTCGTAGCGCGGCGTGTTCTCCGCCATCTGCCGCAGCGCGTCCTTGCGCTCCCGCTTCGAGAGCCGGTCGATGTACAGGTATCCGTAGAGGTGGTCCGTCTCGTGCTGGAGGCAGCGGGCGAAGTAGCCGTTGCCCCGGATCCTGACCGGGTTGCCCTTGGCGTCCTGTCCGCGTACCACCGCGTAGTCCGGGCGGGCCAGCGAGGCGTACGCCGTCGGGACGGAGAGGCAGCCCTCGTTGGAGTCGTCCAGGACCCGGTCCTCGGGCGCCAGCTCCTCCAGCACCGGATTGCAGACGGCGCCCACGTGCCGCACGCCGTCGTCGTCCGGGCAGTCGTAGACGAAGACCTTCAGATCGACGCCGATCTGGTTGGCGGCCAGACCCACGCCCTCCGCCGTCCGCTGGCTCGCGAACATGTCGTCGATCAGCCGGCCCAGCTCGTCGTCGAACTCGGTGACGTCCCGGCACTCCTTGTGCAGCACCGGGTTGCCCACGACCGTGATCGGACGGGAGGTGCCACGCTCGCGATATGCCGTCTCGCGCGCCTCGCAGTCCTCCGTGTCCACGACGAAGCCCTCGTCGTCGACGATGATCTGCTCGTCCGTCTCCTGCTGCGCCATGTCCGCCGTACGCCTTCCTCAAAACCTGAAACCCGGGCATCCGAAGGTCCGGGGCCGGGCACCCGTGCACCGCGTTCGGTGCCCGTACAGCCTACGGGCACCGCTCAGCAGACTTCTTCGAGATCCCGCCACTCGCGGCTGTCCGGGCTGTCCGCGACCCAGCCGTCCAGCAGCCCGCGCACCAGTCCGACCGGTGCCGCTATCCCGCACTCGCGCTCGGGCACCCACAGCTCACCGGCGGTGCGGTGGCCCAGCGGGCCCGGATGCCCCGGCTCGCTGTGGTCGTGCGGGTCGAGGTGCTCGCCGTCGCCCTCGTCGCTCTCCATCCGGCTCTCCGAGCAGGCCCGGCAGAGCAGCCGCACGGAGGACGACCAGTCCTCGGCGGCGAACCCGGCCTCGGACGCCAGCTGCTCCAGCGCGTCCCGGTCCGCCTCGGTGGCCGCTTCGAGCAGCACCACCCAGGTGGGTACGGGGGACGGCGCCCACAGCTCGATCTCGTCGAAGACGGGGTACGAGGGCCCGGCCGCGGTGACCCGCTCGCCGTGCGGCACCCCGTCGTGCAGGACGACCTCGCCCCAGCGGCGGCCGGACGACGGCAGCGGGATGGAGAGCACCTCCATCCGGGCCGGATCGAGCCTGCGCCCCCAGACCACCTCGGCCTCGCCCTCCGGCGACAGCCGTACCGCGGCGCTGCCCAGCTCCATGCCGACGGGCTCGCTGTTGGCCGCCGAGGTGTGCTGGCCGGCGCCCGGCACCTTCAGGCCGTACGCCTGCCAGGCGCGGCGCGCCAGCGGCCAGTCCTGCAGCGCCGTGGCGGCGATCCCGACGTTCCACCAGTCGGGAGCGCCCGACTCCTTGTCGAGCAGCGCGACGGCTCTGAGGCCGGCGGCTCTCGCCTGTTCCCAGTCATGCCGGAATTTGTGCAGCAGCGCCAGATTGAACCACGACTCCGAGAGCCAGGGTTCCAGGTCCGCCGCCCTCGTCAGCAGTGCGCCCGCGTCCTCGTACCGGCCGTCGCCGATCAGCGTGAACGCGCGGTCGGTGGCCTGCCGCCAAGAGGCGGAGGGCCGATGCCGTACCTTCCCGAAGATCCTCACGATTCCCGCCCGTCCCGACTGGACACCCTCGTTTTCCGCTCTCCTTCGCATCCAACCATGCCCGGCCGGACGCCCGCTCATTACCCATGGGTTACCCGTGCAGGACGGGGGCCGGACCGCCCCGGGTCAGGACCCGGGCCAGTGATTCCACGACCTCGGGCTGGTAGTCGCGGCCGGTCCCGAGCCTGAGTCGTTCCAGTGCGCCCAGCGGCCCGGACAGACCTTCCCCGCAGAGGTCGTCGTATGCGTTGACGACCCTGACGATCCTGGCGGAAATCGGCTGCTCGCGGTAGGGGTCGGCCTGCCGTTCCACCACAACCGCGACTTCGGTGTCCACCCCGGTCTGCCGGACCACTGCCCCGCCGAGCAGCGCGATCCGGCGCTGCTCGATGGCGGGCAGGGTGGCCGTCGCCCCGTCCGGGACGGGGTCGACGAGGGAGAGCTGGCCGATGTCGTGCATCAGGGCCGCGTATTCCAGCACGGTCAGCTCACGCCCGGAGAGCCCCAGTTCACGGCCGACGGCCGTGCAGAGCGTCGCGACCCTGCGGGCATGCCCGTGCGGGGTGTACCCGGCGATCTCGGTGGCACGGGCGAGCGAGGTGATCGTCTGCCGGTAGGTGGTGCGCACGGCGGCGACCCGGCGGAACGAGATCTGGGTCAGCAGCAGCGGTACGCACAGGACGGGCAGCGCCCACAGCCCGGCGACGGCGACCCCGAGGGCCATCACGACCCCGGTCGCGCAGACCGCCGAGCCGATGCCGACGAGCGCGCGCAGCTCGTCACGGAGCAGCGGCCCGTACGGGAGGGGGGTACCGCCCATGCTCTTGAAGCCATGGGGGACGGTGCGCGAGCGCAGCAGCAGGGCGGCGAGCACCGCGTCGCACAGAGCGGTCAGCACGAGCAGCAGGAGCATGAAGAGCACGTAGTACGGGCCTGCGCCGAACTGGTCCGCGGCGTGGGCGGAGTTGTACAGCGGCTGGAAGCACACGGCGGCGAATGTGACGGCCAGGATGCGCCGGGCCGCCCGGTCGGGCGCGGGGTCGCTGCCGCGCGCCACCTGGGGCACCCGGGCGAGGAGCTGCGCCGCGACGAGTACGGCGATCACCTGGAGGACGCCGTGGGTGGTGGGTGCGCCGCCGCTGCGGCCGAGGAGGGCGTACGCGAGTGCGCCGGCCGTTCCGAGCGGTGCGGGCTCGCGTTCTTCGGGCGGCGCGCCCCGGCGGGCCACTTCGCCGACGGCGATGAGCACCCCGAAGGCGAGGGCGTGGCCGGGTTCGTGGACACCGTCCCAGAGGGTGTGGCCGAGCCCGGCGAGGGCGAGCACGGCGGCGCCGCCACGGACGGCGAGGACAGCGCGCGGCGGTGCCGTCCACCGGGAGCGGGCCCGGGTCACCGGTGACGTTCCGCGGACGGCTGCGGCCCCGGGGCGATCTGGCCGGACCCGTCGGCGACCGGCGCGGGAGCGGGGGCCGCAGGGCCGGGCGCCTCCTCCCGCCGCGGCCGCGGAATCGCCTCGTCCGCCGTGACCACCGTCGTCGCCGACCACCCGTGCCGGTCCAGGGCCCGCACCAGCGCCCACACCATCCGCGGATCGAACTGGGTCCCGGCGCACCGTTTCAGCTCCTCCAGCGCCGCGGGCACCGGCCTCCCCCGCCGGTACGACCGGGTCGACGTCATCGCGTCGAAGGCGTCGGCCACCGCGACGATCCGGGCGAACTCGGGGATCGCCCGGCCGCTGAGCCCGTACGGGTAGCCGCTGCCGTCGAGCCGTTCGTGGTGGTGCAGGATCGCGGCCCGCGCCTCGCCGAGGAAGCCGATACCGCGGACGATCTCGTGCCCGTACTCCGGATGCAGTTCGATCACCCGCCGTTCCTCCGGGGTGAGCGGTCCGTCCTTGCGGAGCACTCGGGTGGGGACGCCGAGCTTGCCGACGTCGTGCAGGATGCCGGCGAACCGGAGGACTTCCAGGCGGCCCCGGTCCATGCCCAGTTCGCGGGCCATGAGGACGCAGGCCCGGCCGACCCGTTCGCTGTGGCCGCGGGTGTACGTGTCCTTGATGTCGACGGCCTGCACCAGGGCCCTGATGGTGGCGCGGTGCGCGGCGTGCTCGCGGTGGTACTGGGCGAAGGCCCAGCAGGAGATGTACATCGGCAGCAGGACGATGAGCGCGGACAGCGGTCCGTACGGGCCGCGCCACAGGACGGCCATCATCAGCCCGGCGAGCCCGTGCACCAGATGTGGCCCCGGTGAGCGGGTCAGCAGTCCGCCCCAGGCACACCGCAGGGGCAGCCGTTCAGCCGCGACCAGGACGGAGCCGTCCAGGACGGCCAGGACGAGACCGAAGACCAGGGCGGCGGCGCAGGCGGGCAGCAGGGCGTACGGGAATTCGGGGGTCCGGCCGGGGCCGGTACCGCCGAGCGTGGCGGCGCCGCCGAGCAGGCCGTGGACGGACGAGGCCGCCCAGACGGTGACGGCGAGCCGCGCCGCCCGCCAGACGCGCCGGGCGGCGGCGGGCGGTGTCTCTACCCGGCCGGCCAGCGAGCCGGGGATCGCGACCAGGGCGGCCGCGGCGGGCGGCAGCAGGAAGGAGGCGGCGAGCAGCAGCGGAAAGAACGATCCGGCACCGGTCGGCACGGAGCCGCCGAAGCAGGGGCAGCGCTCGGGGAGTTCGCAGGCCAGATAGAGCCCGGTGAGCAGTCCGACGGTGGCCCACGGCGTCCCGGCGCCCGTGCGCAGGGCGGGAAGCACGCAGAGCACGGCGCCGACCGTGGCCAGCAGGATGTACGCGCGCGCCGCCCCGCGTGTGGCTCCCAACCCGCGCCTACCCTCCACCGTGGTCAATGGAGGCGTCACGCTAGCGAGTTGTGTGTGCGGCCGACGGCCAACGAGCCGGATTAGCACATTCGGGTGAAGTACCGGAAATGTGGGTTACTAAGGGCTGTCCCGTAATCCCTGGTGGATCAGCGCGCGGCGTCAGATGCGGTGCATCGCAAGGCGGAGGGACGTCCGCATACTGGATGTATTCGGACGTTCCGACAACGCGGCGAGGATGGGGCCTCCCCTGCTCGAGCGCAGCCGAGAGCTTGGGGAAGTAGCTGTCGTCGTGCGCCCGCCAGGGATTACGGGACAGCCCTTAGGCGGCGCCCCTACGCGTGGCGCCCGCCGGGCATCATTCCTTGGCGGCGGTCGGCTGACCGGAATCCGACGCCGTCACATCCTGCTCGGGCACCGCCTGCCCCGAGCGGATCAGGTCGATCCTGCCCATCACCTTGGAACGCAGATCGCTCGGCACGTCGTCCTGGCCGCAGCAGCGTTTCACCAGCTTCTTCACGGCCTGTTCCAGGCCGTACTTCTCCAGGCACGGGGAGCACTCCTCGAAGTGCACCTCGAACTTGGTGCAGTCACTGTCGGGCATCTCGTGGTCGAGAAACTCATACAGATGATCGAGGACCTCTGAGCAGTCCGTCTCGTGCGGCTCTCCGCAGCTCATGAGCCCGAGCCTTTCCGATCGCCCGACTCTCCGGCACCGGCCGGGACGAGCCCGCGCTCACGGGCGTAGTCCTCCAGCATGCCGCGCAGTTGGCGGCGGCCCCGGTGCAGTCGGGACATCACCGTACCGATGGGAGTCCCCATGATGTCCGCGATCTCCTTGTAGGCAAAGCCCTCAACATCGGCGAGATACACGGCGATGCGGAACTCTTCGGGGATCGCCTGCAGAGCGGACTTCACATCCGAGTCCGGCAGGTGGTCGAGCGCCTGCGACTCGGCGGAGCGCAGACCGGTCGACATGTGCGACTCGGCGCGCGCCAGCTGCCAGTCCTCGATCTCTTCGGCGGCGCTGCGCTGAGGTTCACGCTGCTTCTTGCGGTACGAGTTGATGAACGTGTTGGTGAGGATGCGGTACATCCACGCCTTGAGGTTCGTGCCCTCGCGGAACTGGTGGAAGGAGCCGTACGCCTTGGCATAGGTCTCCTGGACCAGGTCCTCGGCGTCCGCCGGGTTGCGCGTCATGCGCAGCGCGGCCGAGTACATCTGGTCGAGGAAACCGAGAGCGTCCCGCTCGAAGCGCGCGTTGCGCTCGGCGGTCGTCTCCTGCGCACGGCCGTCGTCGGTCCCTGTGTCGGTCCCAGTGACCGGACCCACCTCCTCCAACGCTGTGGCGGAGCCGAAACCGGACCCGCTCGAATCGGAGAATAGTCGACCTTGCTTCGAGGCGGGCTGTCGATCCGATCCGCTCAGTGCCCGCTCGGGAGTGGTCTTGGCCGCATGCAGGACCGTCCACTCCAGGTCAGCGGCGTTCGAGCGGCGCGGGCAGATGGTCGAACCCATGCGACGGACTCCCTCTCCACGTACGACGTTGATGTAACCGATGACACGCACAACAGCGGCCCCTGGCTCAACATTCCCGGGGGTACGTCACACGAGCGCGGACAGCCATCCGGTCACGGCGGTGGTCAGGATCTCCATCGCCCGTTCCTCGGTCGGTCCGGACTTCTTCGGTACGGCGAACCCGTGGTCGGCGTACGGCACCTCGGTGAGCTCGTACTCCCCCGGAGGGAATTCGGCGGGCCGCCCGAACGGGTCGTTGCCGCCCTGGACGACGAGCGTGGGTACGCCGGTCCCGAGGAGCTCGTCCCCGCGGGACTTCTCCGGCTTTCCCGGCGGGTGCAGCGGGAAGGCGAGCGCGAGGACGGCGTGGGCGCCGAGCTCCGTCGCCGTCCGGCAGGCCACCCTCGCCCCGGCGCTGCGCCCTCCCGCGACGACGGGCAGCCCGGGGACGGTAAGTGCGGGCCACAGGCCCCGCCACCCGGTGTCCAGGGTCTTCGGGGCGGGGGCGACCTTCTTCCCGGCGACCCGCCACGGCTGCTCCACCAGGGCAACGGTCACCCCGTGGGCGGGCAGCGCGGCGGCCAGGGCCCGGAGATCACGGGTCTCCACGCCGCCGCCCGCGCCGTGGCCGACGGCGAGCACCAGCCGGGCACCCTGTGTGTTCGTCGCCGGGCACCAGGTGATCCTGGCCGGCCCGGCTTCGGTGTCGACCGTCTCGGTCTCACGTTCACGGCCTGTTTTGATGGTGGTCACGCGCCCCATCCTTCCCGGTGAGCAATCAGAAGAGCGTGCCCGCCTCCGGCGCGGCCAGCTCCTCCAGCAGTTCGGGGCCGTTGTTGCGGACGTTGCTGACGGCCGTGGCGACCGGGTAGGCCCGCATCAGCCCACCCGGCGGCGGCGCGAGCAGTGCCCGCAGTTCCCCGACGTCGGTGCGCGACGGGTCGAGCCAGTCGTCCCAGCGGTCCGGGGTCAGCATCAGCGGCATCCGGGGGTGGATGTCGGCGAGTGCGGCCGGGCCCTCGGCGGGGGCGACGGCGAGCGGGGTGGTCTCGGCCTCGGTCGTGATCACGGAGCAGGTCGCCCACCAGGCCGCCGGGTGGTCGTCGGGCAGGGTCCGGTCGCGCCAGAACTCGTACAGCCCGGCCATCGTGAAGACCGATCCGTCGGCGGGTGTCACGAAGTACGGCTGCTTGCGCGGCCGCTTCTTCCTCCCCTTCTCCTCCAGCTGCCGTTCGTCCGCGCCGGTGACCCACTCGTAGTAGCCGTCGGCGGGCAGGATGCAGCGCCGGGAGACGAAGGGGCGGCGGAAGGACGGCTTCTCGTGGACGGTCTCCGCACGGGCGTTGATCATGCGCGCGGCTCCCTCGGGGGATTTCGCCCAGGACGGCACGAGCCCCCACTTCAGAGCGCGCAACTGGCGAACCGGACGCCGGTCGTCTGCGTCTTTCAAGGGACGTTCCAGTACGGCGTAGACCTCCTTGGTCGGCGCCACGTTCCAATCGGGCGCCAAGGTCTTTGCCGGTTCCCACTTCTCGACCCGGAAGAGTCCGGTCAGGTCCTCGGGCCGCCGGCTCGCTGCATACCGTCCGCACATGAGTGCCAGACTGCCACGACCATCACGACGGCAGGACATCGATACCGCAAGGAGCCGCCCCACCATGGACAGCACCGATCTGGGCAATCTGTGGGACCGCGTCTTCGGCACCCAGCCCCTCCCCGAGCAGTGGCTGGTGGTGGTGACCGGTGCGCTCGCGCTGATCGCCGTCGTGCCGAACCCGATATGGCGGCCGGCCCGCAACGCGATCACCATCGCGCACGAGGGCGGCCACGGGCTGATCGCGCTGTGCACCGGACGGCAGCTGTCCGGCATCCGGCTGCACTCGGACACCAGCGGGCTGACGGTCAGCCGCGGCAGGCCGACCGGCATCGGGATGATCCTGACCGCGGCGGCGGGCTACACCGCACCGCCCCTGCTGGGCCTGGGCGGGGCATGGCTGCTGGTCGCGGGCCGGATCACGCTGTTCCTCTGGCTGGCCACCGCGCTGCTCGCGGTGATGCTGGTGACGATCCGCAATGTGTACGGGGCGCTGGCGGTGATCTTCACCGGATCGGCCTTCCTGCTGGTGTCCTGGCTGGCCTCGCCCGCCGTGCAGTCGTTGTTCGCCTACACCGTGGTCTGGTTCCTGCTGCTCGGCGGCGTGCGCCCGGTCTTCGAGCTCCAGTCGAAGCGGCGGCACGGGGGTGCGCCGGACTCGGACGCGGACCAGCTGTCGCGGCTGACGGACGTGCCGGCCGCGCTCTGGCTGTTCCTCTTCCACGCGGTGTCGCTCTGCTCGCTGATCGGCGGCGGGCGCTGGCTGCTCGGCAGCTGAGGGCCGGCCCTCCGGCCGACGAGGGCCGGTCCGTACGGCTCCGCGTACCACACATGCGCTACGCCCCGTTTCGGCCCATTTGATCGAGATTCGGGTTTGCGGTGAGCCACTAAAGTGAGGTCCATGACCGAAAGTCCCGTGCACCCCGCCCTCTGGCCCGCCCCGCATGCGACCGGAGCCGTCGATGCGACCGTCACCGTGCCCGGATCGAAATCGGTCACCAATCGCGCGCTCGTCCTCGCCGCTCTCGCCGCCGAGCCCGGCTGGCTGCGCCGCCCGCTGCGCTCCCGCGACACCCTGCTGATGGCCGAGGCGCTGCGCGCGATGGGCGTCGGCATCGAGGAGGGCGTCGGCCCGGACGGCTCCGGCGAGGCCTGGCGGGTCATCCCGGCCGGACTGCACGGCCCGACCACGATCGACGTCGGCAATGCCGGGACGGTCATGCGCTTCCTGCCGCCGGTCGCGACCCTCGCCGACGGCCCGGTCCACTTCGACGGCGACCCCCGTTCGTACGAGCGCCCGCTGAACGGTGTGATCGACGCGCTGCGGGTGCTCGGCGCCCGGATCGACGACGACGGACGCGGTTCGCTGCCGATGACCGTGCACGGCAGCGGCGTGCTGGACGGCGGAACGGTGGCGATCGAC
This sequence comes from Streptomyces sp. NPDC015032, assembly GCF_043080425.1. NCBI lineage: Bacteria > Bacillati > Actinomycetota > Actinomycetes > Kitasatosporales > Streptomycetaceae > Streptomyces > Streptomyces sp. NPDC015032. The sequence goes on from NZ_JBIBVN010000011.1 coordinate 206,610, forward strand.
GCCTCCTCGTCCTCCCAGTTCGTCTCGGCGCTGCTGCTGTCGGCGCCGCGCTTCAACCAGGGGGTGGAGGTGCGCCACACCGGCGCCAGGCTCCCCTCGATGCCGCACATCCGGATGACCGTCGACATGCTGCGGGCCGTCGGCGCGCAGGTCGACGAGCCGGAGACGGGCGGCGAGCCGAACGTCTGGCGGGTCTCCCACTCCGCCCTGCTCGGCCGCGATCTGACCATCGAGCCCGACCTCTCCAACGCCCAGCCGTTCCTCGCGGCCGCACTGGTCACCGGCGGCCGGGTCACCATTCCCGACTGGCCCGAGCGCACCACCCAGCCGGGCGACGCCCTGCGGGAGATCTTCACCGCGATGGGCGGCAGCTGCGAGCTGACCGAGCGCGGCCTCACCTTCACCGGTTCGGGCCGGGTCCACGGCATCGACGTCGACCTCGGCGAGGTCGGCGAGCTCACCCCGGGCATCGCGGCGGTCGCCGCCCTCGCCGACGGCCCGTCCACCCTGAGCGGCGTCGCCCATCTGCGGCTGCACGAGACGGACCGGCTCGCCGCACTCACCAAGGAGATCAACGAGCTCGGCGGCGATGTCACCGAGACCGCCGACGGGCTCCACATCCGCCCGCGACCGCTGCACGGCGGTACCTTCCATACGTACGACGACCACCGGATGGCCACCGCGGGGTCGATCATCGGCCTTGCCGTCCCCGGAGTGGAGATCGAGAACGTGGCGACGACCGCCAAGACCCTGCCGGACTTCCCGCAGATGTGGACCGGAATGCTCGGGGCCTGAGAGATGCGCCGCTACGGCAAGAACCCCGACGAGGACGACATCCGGTTCCGTCCCAACCCGAAGGGCAACCGGCCTCGTACGCACACCCGCCCCAAGCACGAGGACGCCGAGGACGGCATGGTCCTCACCGTCGACCGGGGCCGCCTCACCTGCCTCGTCGACGGCCGTACGGTCGTGGCGATGAAGGCCCGCGAGCTGGGCCGGAAGGCCGCCGTGGTGGGTGACACCGTCTCCCTCGTCGGCGATCTCTCCGGCGACAAGGACACCCTCGCCCGCATCGTCCGCATCGGTGAGCGCCGCTCGGTGCTGCGCCGGACCGCGGACGACGACGATCCGTTCGAGCGGGTGGTCGTCGCCAACGCCGACCAGCTGGCGATCGTCACCGCACTGGCCGATCCGGAACCCCGCCCGCGAATGATCGACCGCTGTCTCGTCGCCGCGTACGACGGCGGGCTCTCCCCGCTCCTCGTCCTCACCAAGTCCGACCTGGCCTCCCCGGACAAACTGCTGGAGGCGTACACCCCGCTGGGCGTCCCGTTCATCGTCACCAGCCGCGAGGAGCTGGAGAACGGCGACGCGGCCGAACGGGTCCGCGAGCAGCTGAACGACCGGGTCACGGCCTTCGTCGGGCACTCCGGTGTCGGGAAGACGACGCTGGTCAACGCACTTGTGCCGAAGGACCGACGGCGTACGACGGGGGTCGTCAACGCGGTCACCGGGCGTGGCCGGCACACCACCACATCGGCGCTGGCGCTCCCCCTGCCCGACTACCGCGGCTGGGTGATCGACACCCCCGGCGTCCGCTCCTTCGGGCTGAACCACATCGACCCGTCCCGGGTGATCCACGCGTTCTTGGACCTGGAACCCGGCACCGAGGAGTGCCCGCGCGGCTGCACCCACGACAGCCATGAACCGGAATGCGCCCTGGACGCCTGGGTGGCGGACGGCCACGCCGATCCGGCGCGGCTGGACTCGCTGCGGCGGCTGCTCTCCACCCGGGAGCGACGCGAAGGCGACTGATCCGGGCACGTTTGCGATCTGCCGACACCGGTAAGTGCATAATCACATCAAGCGGGGCAAGGCGCGGTCACCTACGTGGGAGGGCACTGACGATGGCGTGGCTGCTGGTCGTGGTCGCGGGAATCCTGGAGACCGGCTTCGCCGTCTGTCTGAAGCTCTCGCACGGGTTCACCCGGCTCTGGCCGACCATCGCGTTCTGCGTCTTCGCCCTCGGCAGCTTCGGTCTGCTGACGCTGTCGCTGAAGAAACTCGACGTGGGACCCGCCTACGCGGTGTGGACCGGCATCGGTGCGGCGGGCACCGCGATCTACGGCATGGTCTTCCTCGACGACGTGGTCTCCACCCTCAAGCTGGTCTCGATCTCCCTGGTGATCGTTGGCGTGATCGGGCTCCAGCTCTCGGGCTCATCGCACTGACCGCCCGGTGCACGGGTGTCCGGGACGGCCGGCCCACCACGCCGCCACGGGCCCGGCCTGCTCAGGCGGAGGCCGGCGTTCCGTCGGCCGGGAGCCGTTCCACCAGCTCGCGCACCAGCGGCGCGGTCTCCCCTTCTCTTCCCGCCCCGGCCTCCCCGGAGGCCGGAACCAGTGCGTAGCTCAGTGCGAGCCGCAGCGCGATCTCGCAGATCGCGGCCAGTATCTCCGGGTCGCGTGGTGGCCGCCCCTCGTCGAGGGCGGCCACCGCGCGTCTGTTGACCTGGCCGAGCAGTTCGGCGGGCGTCGGTGTCCCCGCGTCGGCGCGTCGCTGGGCGGGCACCCGCGACGCGGTCGGCACGGCGGAGTGTGCGGGACGGGGTAACCACTCCCCCCAGCATCCCGTGAGCAACCCCCTGACCAGGGCGTTCGCACGTACGGCACGGACGGTCCAGGCAGCGGTGGCGGCCAGCCTGTCGCCCGTACCGCCCGCTGATGCCAGCGCCCGTTCGACACCGGCCAGATAGCCGTCGGCCGCTCTCCGGACGAGGGCGCGGGCCAGGCCGTCCTTGCTGCCGAACTCGTTGTAGAGGGTCTGCCGGGAGACCCCGGCGGCGGACGCGACATCGACCATGCGCACCGTCGGCCAGGGCAGGGTGGCCAGCGCCGCGAGGGCGGCGTCCAGCAATGCGTCTCGCGCCGTGGGCATCGTCGCCTCCCGCGCCAAGGGCTCTGCGTTCCAGAGTTGACGCGCTCCCGGAGACTGTCAATGGTCCGGACGGCGCGAGGTACCGGTGGCTCTTCTTCACCTGCGGTCGATACTGTGACGGCATGCCCGATTACCACGATGATCTGCGCCTCGCCCATGTGCTGGCGGACGCCGCCGACGCGGCGACGATGGACCGGTTCAAGGCTCTGGACCTCAAGGTCGAGACCAAGCCGGACATGACTCCGGTGAGCGAGGCCGACAAGGCCGCCGAGGAACTGATCCGCGGTCACCTCCATCGGGCGCGCCCGCGCGACGCGATCCTGGGCGAGGAGTTCGGAATCGAGGGCACCGGCCCGCGGCGCTGGGTCGTCGACCCGATCGACGGCACCAAGAACTACGTCCGCGGTGTGCCGGTCTGGGCGACGCTGATCTCGCTGATGGAAGCGGGCGAGGAGGGCTTCCGGCCGGTGGTCGGCGTGGTGTCGGCGCCGGCGCTCAACCGGCGCTGGTGGGCAGCCGAGGGCGCGGGGGCGTTCTCCGGCCGCAGTCTGACCTCCGCGACCCGGCTGCAGGTGTCGAAGGTGGAGCAGATCGCGGACGCCTCGTTCGCGTACGCGTCGCTGAGCGGCTGGGAGGAACAGGGCCGGCTCGACGGGTTCATGGATCTGACCAGGGCCTGCTGGCGCACCCGCGGGTACGGGGACTTCTGGCCGTACATGATGGTCGCCGAGGGATCGGTGGACATCTGCGCGGAGCCGGAGCTCTCGCTCTGGGACATGGCCGCCAACGCGATCATCGTCCAGGAGGCGGGCGGGAAGTTCACCAGCCTGGACGGAGTCTCCGGCCCCGGCGGCGGCAATGCCGCGGCCTCGAACGGACTGCTCCACCACGAACTGCTGGGCTATCTGAACCGGCGCCACTGATCCGAACCGGCGCCACTGATCCGGATCACGCCCCCGAGGGGCGGCGCGCACCACCGCACGCCCCTCGGACGATCCCGTCCCCCCTTGTCCCGGTGCCGCATCGATGCAACTCTGAGAGTCCCCCAGCTTGTGAACTCGTGAATCGACTCATACGGTCGCTTCACGAAGGAGGTGGCTCTCTTCATGCTCGTCCGCGACGCCATGAGCACACTGGTCCTCACCATCGGACCCGCCCATACGCTCCGCGACGCCGCCCGGCTGATGTCGGTCCGGCGTGTGGGGGCCGCAGTCGTCCTCGACCAGGACACCAGCGGGCTCGGCATTCTCACCGAGCGCGACATCCTCGACGCGGTCGGCTCGGGCCGGAATCCCGATGTCGAGACCGCCTCCGCCCACACCACCACCGATGTGGTCTTCGCCGCGCCCACCTGGACCCTGGAAGAGGCCGCGGAGGCCATGACGCACGGCGGGTTCCGCCATCTGATCGTGCTGGACGACCACGGACCCGTCGGGATCGTCTCGGTCCGCGACATCCTGCGCTGCTGGACCCCCGCCAGGCGCCGCCACCGCGCGGAACTCGTCCGCTGAACCCCTGAACGACCGGTGGGCCGGTCCCCTCCGAAGAGGGGCCCGGCCCACCGCCGACGACAGGCGTCCCGTCAGCCGCGCAGGGCCTGGACCGCGGCCTCCAGACGCTTGCCGAAGTCGCCGTCCGCCTGGCGGAAGTTGTTGATCGCGCGCTCGGCGATGTCGTCGCGCGACACCTTGGCGATGAACCCGGCGAGGTTGTCGATCAGCCGGGCCTTCTCGTCCTCGGAGAAGAGCCGGTAGAGGTTCCCGGCCTGCACGAAGTCGTTGTCCTCGGCGTGGCTCGGGGCCTCGTGCGTGCCGATCTCACCCGTGACCGGGGTGGGCTCCCACAGCGGCCGGTCCGTCTGGACCGGTCCGCCGAAGCTGTTCGGCTCGTAGTTCTTCGCACCCTTGTGACGGCCGTCGTACAGATAGCCGTCGCGGCTGTTGGTACGCGCCTCGGTGGCGTGCGGACGGTTCACCGGCAGGTGGTCGGCGTTGATGCCGACGCGGTAGCGGTGGGCGTCGCCGTACGCGAAGAGGCGGCCCTGGAGCATCTTGTCGGGGGACGGACCGATGCCCGGCACGAAGTGCGCGGGGCTGAAGATCGACTGCTCGACCTCGGCGAAGATGTTCTCCGGGTTGCGGTTGAGCTCCAGCTTCCCGATCTCGATCGGCGGGTAGTCCTCGTGCGGCCACACCTTGGTGAGGTCGAACGGGTTGAAGCGGTACGTGGCCGCCTCGGCCGCCGGCATGATCTGGACCTGCACCGTCCACGACGGGAAGTCGCCGCGCTCGATCGCCTCGCGCAGATCGCGCTGGTGGCTGTCCGGGTCCTCACCGGCGAGCGTGTTGGCCTCGGCCTGGGTGAGGTTCTTGATGCCCTGGTCGGTCTTGAAGTGGTACTTGACCCAGAAGACCTCACCGGCCTCGTTGCTCCACTGGTACGTGTGCGAGCCGTACCCGTTCATGTGGCGCAGCGTGGCCGGGATCCCGCGGTCACCGAAGAGCCAGGTCACCTGGTGGGTGGACTCGGGCGACAGACCCCAGAAGTCCCAGACGTTGTCCGCCTCCTGCGAGCCGGTGTACGGGTCGCGCTTCTGGGTGTGGATGAAGTCCGGGAACTTGATGGCGTCCTTGATGAAGAACACCGGGGTGTTGTTGCCGACGAGGTCGTAGTTGCCCTCCTCGGTGTAGAACTTCAGCGCGAAACCGCGGGGGTCGCGCACCGCGTCGGCGGAGCCGAGGTTGCCCGCGACGGTCGAGAAGCGGAGGAACGTCTCGGTCTGCTTGCCGACCCCGGAGAGGAACTTCGCCCGCGTCCACTGCGAGACGTCGCGGGTCAGGGTGAACGTGCCGTACGCACCGGCGCCGCGGGCGTGCACGATGCGCTCCGGAATGCGCTCACGGTTGAAGTGCGCGAGCTTCTCCAGCAACGACTGGTCCTGCACCAGCACCGGACCGCCGACGCCCGCGGTCTGGCTGTTCTGGTTGTCGGCAACCGGCGCGCCGGCCTCCGTGGTGAGCGGTCCCTGCGTCATGTGCGCCTCCTGCGTCGTTCCTGCACATTCATCATGTCCTGCACAGCTTGTCCCTTGGCGTATGCCGATCACGATCCTACAATGGACTTAATCCAAGTCAAGTGAGCATCCAAAGTCACACCCGTTCGGGACCTGGTCCCCCCACTGTTAGGCTTGACTCATGAGCGACCTGCTGGAACGACTTCGCGGACGCGGCTGGCGCATGACGGCCCAGCGGCGCGTCGTGGCCGAGGTCCTCGACGGGGACCACATGCACCTGACGGCGGACGAGGTCCATGCCCGGGCCGTCGCCAAGCTGCCCGAGATCTCCCGCGCCACCGTCTACAACACCCTGGGTGAGATGGTGACGCTCGGCGAGGTCATCGAGGTCTCCACGGATCGCCGGGCCAAGCGGTACGACCCGAACGCACACCGCCCCCACCACCACCTCGTCTGCGCGCACTGCGGCACCATCCGCGACGTACACCCGGCCGGCGACCCGCTCGCGGATCTGCCGCGCGACGAGCGGTTCGGTTTCACGATCTCGGGCGTCGAGGTGACCTACCGCGGCACCTGCCCGAACTGCGCAGCAACGACCTGACTCCTGTCACGGAAGGCCCCGGTGCGAGCATCGCTCGCACCGGGGCCTTCCGCATGAGCACCCGCGGGACATGACGCACACCCCGACCCCGCCGCGCGCACCCCCTTCCCGAATCTGACGGGTCGTCATATCGTCGGCGGCGATCACGTCCGCCCCGCGGCGGATCCGCACCTCGATACGCGCGAGGAGAGACTCGTGGGAGATCCGCACCCGACCCCACCCGAAACCCCGGCCACCAGTCCCAAACTCCGCGCCGACGCGCTCACCCGCTCGTTCGGACGCGGAGCCAAGGCCCTGCCCGCCCTCGGCCCCGTCGATCTCTCCGTCGCGCCGGGCGAGTTCACCTGCCTCGTCGGCCCGTCCGGCTGTGGCAAGTCCACGCTGCTCAGGATCGCCGCCGGGCTGCTCCGCCCCAGCTCCGGCGAGCTGTCCATCCGTACGGCCTCGTCCCGCCCGGCGGCGATGATCTTCCAGGACTACGGGATCTACGACTGGAAAACCGTACTGGCCAACGTCCGCTTCGGCCTCGACATCCAGCGCGTACCGCGCAAGGAGGCCGACGCCAGGGCGCGCGACTGGCTGGCCCGGATGGGGCTCTCGGACTTCGCGGGGGCGTATCCGGCCACTCTCTCCGGCGGGATGCGGCAGCGGGTCGCGATCGCCCGCGCCCTCGCCGTCGAGCCCGAACTGCTGCTGATGGACGAGCCGTTCGCGGCGCTCGACGCCCAGCTGCGCACAATCCTCCAGGACGAGCTGCTCGACCTCACCCAGACCACCCGTACCACCACTGTCTTCATCACCCACAGCCTCGAAGAGGCGATCGTCCTCGGAGACAGGGTGCTGGTGATGTCCGCCAGACCGGGGCGGATCATCGCCGAACGCCGCCCCCCGTTCGGCCGCCCACGCTCCGGCGAGGTCCGGTCGGCGCCCGAGTTCACCGCGCTGAAGAGCGAGCTGTGGGAACTGCTGCGCGGCGAGGTGCGGAGGGAGGCGGTCCCGGTATGAGCGCCCTCGCGCGTGCCACGAAACCCGACGACGGTGTGCTGATCCGCAGGCCGGGCCCGCAGGAGCTTCATCCGGTACGGACCCATCGCAGGCGCCGCGCCCTGGAACTCGCGCTCGCCGTCGCCGTACCGCTGGCGCTGGTGCTGCTCTGGCAGCTGGCCGCCGCACAGTCCTGGATCGACGAGCGGGTCTACCCCGCCCCCTCCACCATCCTGGCGGACGGCTGGGACCGGGCGGGCGCCGGTGAGCTGTGGCCGGATGTGTGGGCCACGCTCAAGCGGGTCCTGGGCGGCTATGCGATCGGCACCGCCGCGGGATACGCGCTCGGGCTGCTGATGGGCTCGCTCCCGCTCGTCCGGGCGGCGCTGGAGCCGTTGCTCGACGCCCTGTACGTCGTACCCAAACTGGCCCTGCTGCCGGTCTTCCTCAACATGTTCGGCCTCGGCGAGGGACCGCAGTTCGCCCTGGTCGCCGCAACCGTCTTCTTCTTCGTCTGGATCTCCACCATGGCTGCCGTGCTCGCCGTCCCGGTCGGGCACCGTGACGCCGGGCAGGTCTTCGGCGCCTCGCCCCGGCAGATGTTCCGGCATGTGCTGCTGCCCGCGTCACTGCCCGCGGTCCTGGTCGGGGCGCGGATCGCAGCGGGGGTGGCCGTGCTGGTCATCGTCGCCTCCGAACAGATCGCGGCCGCCGACGGACTCGGCCATCTGATCTTCGACTCCCGGGCGCTGTTCCGGAACGACGTGATGTTCGTCGGCATCGTGTGTGTGGCGGTTCTCGGTGTCGTCTTCTCCGAAGTGGTGCGGATCGCCGGGCGGCTGCTCACCCCGTGGGCCCCGCGCGACCGCGGCCGCGGCCAGTCCTGAACGGCTCCCCCACGTTCTTCGAACGGAGGCACTGTGCGTACACGTACCCCTTTGACCTGCACCGTCGTACTCATCGCAGCGTCCCTGCTCGGCGCGGCAGGCTGCGCCGGGAAGGACTCCGCCGGCGCCGGCGGTCCCGCCGCACCGCGCACCGTCACACCCGTCGCGGGCTGCGGCACCAGCAGCTGGACCGACCCGGCCGACCTCGCCCCCGACCGGAAACCGGCCCGCTGCGACAAAGAGGCCCCGGCCGCCCGGCCCCTGGCGAAGAAGCGGAAGATCACCGTCGCGACCGGCACCCTGAGCGCGGAGTACGTCGCTCCGCTCCAGGTCGCGGTGGCGAAGGGCGAGTTCGCCGAGGAGGGGCTGGACGTCGAACTGAGGGTGCTGCCCACCCCTGACGCCCTGCCGCTGCTCGCCAAGGGCGATGTGGATGCCCAGTGGGCGGCCCCCGAGGCGGCCGTGATGAACGGCATCAACGGCGGTTTCGACATCAAGTGGGTGGCCGGGAACTTCTCCCCCGACCCCACCTCCAAGAGCGGCCTGTGGGTGCGCCTCAAGGACGGCGAGAGCGCCGATCACGTCGATATGGCGGGCCGCAGGATGGGCACGATGATCGGCAAGGGCTCGGTCATCGCGTATCCGATGGACACCTCCCTGAAGAAACACGGCGGCGGCCTCGACAAGATCGGCTTCCAGCAGCTCGGTTCCGCGGACGTGCTGACCGCACTGGAGAACGGTGGCGTGGACTCCGCCTGGCTGCTCGACCCGGTCTGGCGGAAGGTGGACGGCGACAGGAAGTACGCGTTCCTGGGTGGCCAGCCGACCGGCGAACCGCTCGGCGGTCTGCTCTTCGGCCCGACGCTGCTGAACAAGGACCCGGACGCGGGCGTCGCCTTCCTCCGGGCCTACATCCGGACCGTGAACACCTATTTCGCCGACGACTACAAGTCCGACCCCGCGTTCGTCGCCGAACTGGCGAAGCTGCTGAAGACCGACGCGGCCACACTGCGGTCGACTCCGTCGCTGCGGATGGACTGGGAGATCCGGAAGGGCACGACGGACCGGCTGCAGAAGGCGTACACGGACGCGGACGTCTCGAAGGGCGACCCGGTACCGGAGGCGAAGGCGGTCGACCGGGCGCTGTACGCGGAGGCGGTGGGCCACGCCCTCTGATGCGCACGCACGGATATACGTCGAAGGCCCGGATCCTGGAGAGGATCCGGGCCTTCGACTTCCAGTAGCGGGGACAGGATTTGAACCTGCGACCTCTGGGTTATGAGCCCAGCGAGCTACCGAGCTGCTCCACCCCGCGTCGTTGTGTTCCCCACCGTACGTCACCGCTCCGGACCAGCGCAAATCGGTTCCGGTGCGGGACGGGGCGAGGCGGGACGGAACGGGGCGAGGGCCGGCGCGGGACGGGACGGGGTCCGGGGCGGGATCCGGGGCGGGACGGGAGGGGGGCCGCTGCTTTCGCGCGCACCGCTCGCGGCCTCGCCGCCCGGCCTCGCGGCCCTACGCGGTGAGCTCCTGGTGCAGCGCCTCGCGCAACCGGGCGGCGCGCTCAGCCACCTCCGCCGGTCCCAACTCGACCGCCCGCGCACACCAGCGCTGCCCCTCGGCGAGCTCGCCGCGGCGGGCGGCCAGCAGGGCCAGGCGCAGGGCCGCCCTCCCGTGCCCGTCGTTGGCCGCACGGCTCCACCACAGCGCGGCCTCCCGCTCGCTGCCCTCACGGGCGAGCAGCAGCCCGAGGTTGAAGGCGCCGTTGCAGCTGCCCGCCTCGGCGGCCTCGCGGTACCAGCGGGCAGCACTGTCCACGTCGCCACGGGCGGCCGCGAGCATGCCGACCCGCACCTGGGCGCGGCGGTGCCCCTGCTCGGCGGCCCGCTCGTACCACTCCTCGCACTCGGTCTTCTCCGGCATCGGCTCGCCGAGCGCGGGAGGGCCGGGCGGCGGCTGCCGCGCGTCCAGCACTCCGGCCAGCCGGAAGGCCGCCTCGGCACTGCCACCGCCCGCGGCGCAGCGCAGATGACGCTCGGCCTCCTGCTCCTCACCGCGATGCAGCAGGGCCATGCCGACCTGGAGCGCGGCCTCGGTGTGACCGGCGGCCGCGGCACGCTCGTACCAGACCAGCGCCATACGGTCCTCGTCGCGTCCGGCGTACAGGATGCCGAGGTTGAAGGCCGCGTCCACGCTGCCCGCCTCGGCGGCCTTGGAGAACCAGGGCTCGGCACCGGTCGGGTCGCCCGCCTGGAGCAGGAGCACGGCCAGCGCGTTGGCGGCCTCGCGGTGGCCCGCGTACGCGGCACGGCGGTACCACTGCTCGGCCTGGTGCGTGCGGTCCTGAGCCGTGCAGAGCAGGGCCAGGTTGTAGGCGCCGTTGACATCGCCCGCGTCCATGGCGGCGCGGTACCAGCGCTCGGCGGTCTGCTGCTCGCCACGGGCGGCGTGCAGGGCGCCCAGGGCATTGGCCGCGTTCCCGTCTCCCTCCTGGGCGGCGCGCAGCCACCACACGGCGGCGCTCTCCTCGTCGCCTGCGTCACGGAGCAGGAAGCCGAGCGCGCAGGCGGCCCGCGCCTCACCGGCCTTCGCGGAGATGAGGTACCAGCGGCCGGCCTCCTTGGGCTCGCCGCGCTGTTCGAGAATGGCGCCGAGTTGCAGGGCGGCACGCCCGTGACCGCGTGCGGCGGCCTGCCGGTACCACTGCTCGGCCTCGCCCACGCGCCCGGTCGTCGGGCCCGCCACGGGGCCGTCGGTCCTGCGCCCCGCGAACCGGCCGGTGGCGCCCGCCCGATCGGCGGCCGCCCCGGATCCGGAACGGGGGTCGGGCCCGGGCCCGGGGCCCAGCCCGGGACGGCCGAAGGCATCGTGCGGGTCGTCGGCGGCGCTGCGGTCCAGCATGCGCGCGAGGCGGTACGCGGCCTCCCGGTGCCCCTGCTCGGCGGCGGCGCGCAGCCAGCGCTCGGCGCCTACGTCACTGCGGTGTTCCAGCAGGTCGGCAAGGGCGTACGCCCCCAGCGCGTGCCCCTGCTCGGCGGACTGCCTCAGCCAGTACTCGGCACCGGGCTCATCGCCGCGCTCCCGGTAGTGACGGCCGAGGGCGTGCGCGGCGGCGGCGGAACCCGCGACGGCCGCGATACGCCACCAGCCGGCCGCGTCGTCGATGTATCCGCGCTGATACAGGAGGACACCCAGGTTGTTGGCCGCGGCCCGGTCGCCGTCCGCGGTGGCCGCACGCAGGTAGGGTTCGGCCCCGTCCAGATCACCTCGGCGCAGCAGCAGGGCTCCGAGGACGCTCATCGACGTGGTGTCCCCGGCGTCGGCGGCGCGGCGGTGGCGCTCCTCGCTCTCGGCGCTCTCCGGGCTCTCTCGGGCCTCCTGGGTCTCCTGGGCCCCTTGGGCCATGGAGCCCTCCGCAGCCTCAATGGCCTCGGCACTCCCGGTGGCCCCGGCACTCTCCGCGCCCTCGGCGCTCTCCGCACTCTCGACGGTCGCGGCACACCCCGCAGTCTCGGCAGTCTTGGTCGTCCCAATGATCCCAGAGGTTGCAGTAACCCCAGAGGTTGCAGTGATCCCAGCGATCTCGGCGATCCCAGCGGCCTCATCGCTCTCAGCAGTCTTGTTGCTCTCCGCAGCAGCTCCACCAAAAGCCGCATTCATCACGCTATCCGGCCGATGAACGCGGCGCTGCACAAACCGCCCTGTCTTCAACAGAGTTGCCCTGTCCCCCATAAATACCATCGTCGCACCACCCGCAACCCGCGTACAGCTCGTATATCGCGGCCAGTGAGGTCACTTCAGCGTTTTGTCGACATGCCCACAGAGAGATAAGTCAAACACGTCCAGGGTCAACTCGTGCCCCAGGAACCGCCCTCCACACACACCGCACACGAATGTCGCCACGACACGACGAAGGCCCGGATCCTGGAAAGGATCCGGGCCTTCGTCTTTCAGTAGCGGGGACAGGATTTGAACCTGCGACCTCTGGGTTATGAGCCCAGCGAGCTACCGAGCTGCTCCACCCCGCGCCGTTGTGTGGAAACCGTACCACGACGCGGAGTGAAGCCTTTACCGAGTTACTCAGCCACCCTTACTGGATTCAGGCTTTTTGTCCGAATGACCCGAATTGCCAGAACTATTTGCACTGTTCGCGACGTCGGCACTGTTCGCACTGCCCGACTTGGGCTGGGCGGCTGCCGCGCGCTGCAGTGCGTCCTGCAGATCCGCCTGGGCCTTCCCGTAGGCGCTCCAGTCCTGCTTCTTCAGGGCCGCCTCGCCTTCCGCGTAGGCCTTCTGCGCGTCCGCGATCGCCTTCTTCAGCGCCGCTTCACCGGTGGCCGGCGGCTGCGTGGTGTTGCCCGGTGGCCGGGTGGTCTCGTCCGGCGGCTGCGTGGTGCCGGATTCCGTCACCCCGAAGACCGCGTTGAGCGCCTCCCCGAGACTGTTCTCGAAGACGGTCTTCGACCCGTACGAAGCGGCGACCTTGCGCAGCAGCGGGTAGTTCTGCGTGCCACCGCGCGTGTACACCGGCTCGATGTAGAGGAAGCCTCCTTCGAGCGGCACGGTCAGCAGGTTGCCGTACTCGATGTCGGAGTCGGTTCCCTTCAGGTTTCTCACGAACTCGGCGACATCGTCGTTGCCGTTGAGCTCGCTCTGTACCTGGCCGGGGCCCTTCACCGTGCTGGTGACTCTCAGCAGCCGTATCGTGCCGTAGTCCTTGCTGGCCGCATCGGCGTCCACCGCCATGAACGCCCCGAGGTCGGGCCGCCCCTTCGGGGTGAAGGTCGTCGTCAGCGAGAACTTCTGAGCCGTCTGGTCCGGCATCTTTATGCTCAGGTAGTACGGCGGGACGGCACCGGACTCCTTGTTGGTCGGGTCGTCCGGGACCTGCCACGCGTCACTGCCGCTGTAGAACTGGGCGGGGTTGGTGACGTGGTAGCGGGTGAGCAGTTCCCGCTGCACCTTGAACAGGTCCTGCGGGTACCGCAGATGGTCCCTGAGCTCCTGCGGGATGTCCGCCTTGGGCAGCACGGTCCCCGGGAACGCCTTGCTCCAGGTCTTGAGGACGGCGTCCTCGGTGTCCCACTCGTAGAGCTTGACCTTGCCGTCGTAGGCGTCGACGGTGGCCTTCACCGAGTTGCGGATGTAGTTGACCTGGTTCTGCTGGGCGACGACCGCGCGCTGGTTGGTGGTCAGCGAGTCGGCCGTGGTGTCGCCGAGGGTCGTACGCGAGGCGTACGGGTAGCCGTTGGTGGTGGTGTACGCGTCGACGACCCACTGGATACGGCCGTTCACCACGGCCGGGTAGGCGTCGCCGTCGATGGTCAGCCACGGGGCGACCGCCTCGACGCGCTCCTTGGGCGTGCGGTTGTAGAGAATCCGCGAGCCGTCGCCGATGGCCCCCGAGTAGAGGATCTGCGGCTCGCTGAACGCCACCGCGTACGCGGCGCGGTTGAAGGCGTTGGAGAGACTGACCCCGCTGTCGCCCTGGTAGCTGGTGGTCTTCTCGCCGTCCTCCTCGTAGTCGAGCTCCTTCTGGGGCCCGCCGACGATGGAGTACTGCTCGGTCTTCTCGCCGTAGTAGATCTGCTGCTCGTACTTGCCGAGCTCACCCGAGGTCGGCAGACCGGACTCGGTGAAGTCCGGGGAACCCTTCGGGTTCTTGCCGGTCGTCGTGCCCCGGGCCGCGATGGCGCCGTAGCCGTGGGTGTAGGTGAAGTGGTCGTTGATCCAGTTGCGCTTGGGGATGCCGTCGAGGTTGAGCTCGCGCAGACCGATGACCGTGTCCTGGTCCTTGCCTGCGGCGTCCTTGTAACGGTCCACATCCAGCGTCTTGGGGAACTGGTAGTAGTTCCTCTTCTGCTGGAGCTGTTGGAAGGCCGGTGAGACGACGTTGGGGTCCATCACCCGGTAACTGGCGGCATCGTCCGCGCTCGCGCGCAGCTTGGCGTCGTCGTTCGTCGTGCTCTTGCCCGAGTAGTCGTCGACCCGCGCGCTGTCGATGTCGTACGCGTCACGCGTCGCTTCGATGTTCTTCCGGATGAACGGCGCTTCCTTGGCCTGCTCGTTCGGCTGGACCTGGAACTTCTGCACGATCGCCGGGTACAGCCCGCCGATCAGGATCGCCGAGAGCACCATCAGACCGAAGCCGATCATCGGGAGCTGCCAGGTCCGGCGCCAGAGCGTCGCGAAGAAGAGCACGGCGCAGATCGCGGCGATGCAGAAAAGGATGGTCTTCGCCGGAAGGTAGGCGTTGGCATCGACGTAGCGCAGGCCCGTCCAGTTGTCCGTGGCCTTGAAGTCGCTGGACTTCACGGCCAGGCCGTAACGGTCGAGCCAGTACGCCACGGCCTTCAGCGAGACGAAGACACCGAGCAGCACCGACAGGTGGCCGGTGGCCGCGCCGGTCGCCCGCGCGCCGGGGCTGGTGATGCGGAACCCGCCGTACAGATAGTGGGTCAGCGCGGCGGCGATCAGCGAGAGCACCGTGGCCGCGAAGCCGAAGCCCAGCAGGAAGCGGTACCAGGGGAGATCGAAGGAGTAGAAGGAGACGTCCAGATGGAACTGGGGGTCCTTCTGCCCGAACGCCACGCCGTTCACATACATCAGCCAGGTACGCCACTGGCCGGAGGCGGATGCTCCGGCGATCAGTCCGACGAGCGCGGTAATCGCGAGCAGCACCCACTTCTTGTGCGGCGCGAGGCTCATCCGGTAGCGGTCCAGGCTCTGCTGTTCCAGGGACATCGCGCTCAGCGGCGGCCGGAGCCGGTACGCGAGCCAGATGTTCAGGCCGACGGCGAACGCCATCAGCAGCCCGAAGACGAGGAACAGCCCGATCTTGGTCCACAGGGTGGTGGTGAAGACGGACGAATACGCGACCGACCGGTACCAGAGCCAGTCCGTCCAGAACCCGGCGAACATGACGAACGCCATGGCGAGAACCGCCAGGACGCCAAGTGTCATGAGCAGGGTACGGGCGCGCCGGGACGGGCGGCCGACTCTGATCCGTGGCCCGGTCGGGCCTCCGCCGCGGTCCGGCATCTGGAAAGCCAACGTGCGCACCTCGAAGTTCGCGGGTCGTGTGGAGCGGGCCCAGCGATCGTAGGGCCCATCTATGCAACTTACTGAGGCTTTACCTAGTTCCCGTTCCCGGGGCGGAAGGAGGCAGGATATTGGCCATGCCCAACGTTTCCCCCTCAGGCCCTCCGATGGCCGCAAGCCCCCTCACCGTCGCCGTGCTCGAAATCGACGAGTACATCTCCGGCCTCGGCTGGGACCAGCCGGCCCGGCTCTTCGCCCTCGTCGACACCGCCCGGCTGCGGGCCCAGGAGCCCGGCCTCGCCGCCCAGCTCGGTCTCGACAGCTCCGACTCCCCGACCACCTCACTCACCCCCATCGAGCAGGAGGAGCTTCCGGCCGGCACCGCTCTGGACGAGTTCCTGGCCACGATCGCCTGGCCCGACGCGGTGATCGGATGCGCGATGACGGTGGAACGGCTGATGCTGCCGCCGTCCGCCGAGGCCTCCGTACCGGAGGGACTCAGCGATGCCCAGCTGACCAAGTGGGTCGCCAAGCACCCGGAGCGCCAGGAGGTGCGGATGACCGTGGCCGTCCTCAGGGACGGTACGCGCGAGTCGGCCGTACGGCTCCGCGAGAAGGACTCGCCGAGCGAGGTGCGGACCGGCTCCGGCCTGGTGCCCGGACTGGCCGACGCGCTGGCCGCGACCTTCGAGGTCTGATCCGCCGCGTCCCCGCCGGGGGGGGCGCGGTCAGCCCGCCGAGCAGCTCGGCAGGCCGGCCGTGTCCCCTGCCCTGATCTTCTCCAGCGACTTCTTCGCGTCGTCGATCGTCCGCACCTTCACCAGCGTGAGTCCGCTCGGGGTGTCGGAGGCGGCGGCCTTGCAGTTGTCGTCCGGTGTCAGGAAGTACCGGGCGCCGGCATCGCGCGCGCCGACCAGCTTCATGTTGATGCCGCCGATCGGGCCGACCTTCCCCTTGTCGTCGATCGTGCCGGTGCCGGCGACGAACTTCCCGCCGGTGAGGTCGGCGGGCGTCAGCTTGTCGATGATGCCCAGGGAGAACATCAGACCGGCGCTCGGGCCGCCGACGTCGGCCAGCTTGATGTCGATCCGGAACGGGAACGTGTGATCCGTCCCGGCCTGGATACCGACGATCGCGCGGTTCTCCTGGGGGGCCTTCGCGGTTTTGATGGTGATCTTCCGGCTGCCCTCGGGCTCCTTGCCGGCCTTCTCGGCCAGCTGCGCCGTCTTGGCCGGGATGATGGTGAACGTGACGTCCTCGCCGGGCTTGTGGCGGGTGACGAGTTTCGCGACGTCCTCGGGCTGCTTCACCGGGCTGCTGTCGACCTGCTTGATCACATCGCCGGCGTGCAGCTTGCCCTGGGCGGGGCTGTCCTTGATCACCGTGGAGACCACGACGCGTGAGGACACCGGGATGCCCAGCTCGGTCAGGGCGGCGACCTTGGCGCTCTCCTGGGACTGACTGAACTCCTCGGCGTTCTCCTGCGTCGACTGCTGCTCCGTCTTGCCGCCGGGGTACAGCGTGTCGTGCGGCACGACCACGCTGTCGTGGGCCAGCCAGCCGTACACGGCCTCGGCCAGGTTCATCCGGTAGTCGGCGCCGGTCACCCTGACCGTCGTCATATTGAGATTGCCGGACGTCGGGTACGTCTTGTGCCCGGAAATCTGCAGCACCGGTTCGCCGTCGACCTTGCCGAGAGTGTTCACGGTCGGCCCGGGAGACATCTCCGAATACGGCACTTTGATCAGCACGCCTGCGCAGAGCAGCGCGATGAGGATCAGCGTGGAGGCGAGCATCGTCGCGGTGCGGCGTGGCATGGAACGACAGTACGGGAAGGGTCTGTGAGTGCACCGTCGGGGCCGGGCCGTACGGGGCGGGCGGCCGGGCCCGGCGCTGTGCCGGAGGGCGTCGGCCTTCGGGGTCGCGATGCGGATTGGCGACTGCGTACGTTCGCTGAAAGGTCAGGCGACATCGGAACCGGAATGCGACTTCTCCATCGCCTCACGGAACCGGGCATACTCGGCGAGCTCTGAAACATCACCGGCCGCGCCATTACGGGTGGCCCAGCTTCCCCATATCGCAGCGCCGAGCGCAGCGAAAAGCGGAATCAACAACCAGGCGAGTACTGCCATTACGACCTCCCTACCCCATGAGCGACCGCACTGACCGATCAGCAGATTAACCATCTGCAGGACCAACGCTCACGGCAGGGGTGCAGTTACGCAAATCGGGGCGGACCACCACCCGATCGGCTTGCGCTCAGCAGGCCCCGACCCACTCCTCGGTGCCGTCCGAAAAACGCTGGTGCTTCCAGATCGGAACCTCGCGCTTGAGGTCGTCGATCAGCTTGCGGCATGCCTCGAACGCCTCCGCCCGGTGCGGGCAGGAGACGGCGACGACAACGGCGAGGTCGCCCACTTGGAGGTCACCCACTCGGTGGACGGCAGCCAGCCCCCGGACCGGGAAATCCGCGACGACCTTCTCGGCCACCCGGCGCAATTCGTCCTGCGCCGAGGGGTGGCACGAGTATCCGAGCGCGCCGACGTCCTGACCGCCGTCGTGGTTGCGCACAGTGCCGACGAAGAGCGCCGTGCCGCCCGCTGCCTCGTCTCCGACGGCCCGGAAGACCTCGTCGACCGACAGCGGCGTCTCGCGGATCGCCAGCAGCCGGATGGGGTCGGTCGCCGCCCGCTCGCCGGGGTGGTTGTGAGTGGGAGCCATGGGGCCCATGGTGCCGTACGGCGCCGACGTCGAGAAATAGCGTTTCTCACCGGCGGTCCGCGGCCGGCCTCGGAGCCTTCTGCAGCCGTCCCGCGGGACCTCCCGACAGTGCGGCGAGGTTGGGGCCTCCCCTGCTCGGGCGCAACCGAGAACTCGGGGAAGCAGCCGTCGTCGCGCGCCCGCCAGGGACTACCGGACAGCCCTCAGATGCGGCGGCGGGCCTTGCGGGCGCGGCGGACCAGGGCGGCGGTGCCGAGCAGCGCCACGGTCGCACCGGCGGCACCTGCCGCGGTGGCGTCCTTGCGGCCGAGGCGGCGTCCGGCGACGGTGTGCCGGCCCTCCACCTCCTCGAGGAGCGCGGCGAGCACCTCCTCGTTCGTCCAGCCGGGACGCCAGCCCACGTCGTGCAGCCGGCTCACGCTGACCACCCAGGGGTGCATCGTGTACGCCAGATCGCCGGCCGGGGACGGGGTGAGGCCGATCCGGTGCAGCCGGGCGGCGGCGCCGAGGGCCACGGCGGAGGGCAGCTCCATCCGGCGGACGCCGCTGAGCTCCTCGACCTCCTCCTGCTCCAGCCAGCCGTCGCAGCCGACCGCGAACTCGCCGTCGATCTTCTCCAGCGCCGCGTACTCCAGGGCCGTGACCAGGTCGTCGACATGGCAGAACTGCCAGGTGGGGCGGGATCCGGCGACGACCAGGAGGCGCGGCGACTCGAAGTAGCGGGTCAGCGCGGTGTCCGTGCCGCCGACCAGGACGGTCGGCCGTACCACGGTCACATTGAGTCCGGGGTGGGCGCGGGGCGCGCGACGGCCGAGCCGTTCGATCTCCAGGAGGTCGCCGACGCCGGTCGCCTCGGCGGTGGCACGCAGCTCGGCGTCCTCGGCGAGCGGGATGTCGTTGTCGGGCAGCGCCCCGTAGACCATCGCCGAGGTGCACAGCACCACCCGGTGGACCCCCGCGGCCGCGGCCGCGGTCAGCACGGTCTGGGTGCCGCGCACGTTGTAGGCGGTGCGGGCGGCGGGGTCGGTCTCCAGGTCGAGATCGAGTGCCAGATGCACGACGACATCCGCGCCGCGCAGCTTCTCCGCGATGGCGGGGTCCCGGACGTCGAGGATGTGCCAGGTCGCCTCGGAGACCTCTCCCCGGCGTTCATCGATGGCGATGACCTGCTTGATCTCCTCGGATGCGGCGAGGCGTGCGGTGAGCAGCTCACCGATGCCCCTCGCGGCTCCGGTGATCGCGACGACGGGGCCACGGCTTCTGGAGCGGCTTTTTGCGGACTTGTTCTCGGTCGAGGGGTCGGACAGGTTTCGCGCTGCGCGAACCTGAGGATCTGGGGAACTCACCGGGCGTCTCCAGCGGTTGTCTTCAGTACGTACCCGAATGACGCGTACGTACCAGGTGGCGTCCATCCTGCCGCAGGCCGGGAGCCGGCGGAGCACTGAGGCCCCGAGCGGGCTTTTGGTGTCTACGCTGGATGGTGATGTCGGGCAGTCGCCGTCGGTTCGAGCCGGCGGCCCTACGAGCCGAGGAAACCCGTGAGTGACACCCCATTCGGATTCGGCCTTCCGCCGGAGGAGCCGGAAAACGGCGACGAGGGCAAGAAGAAGGACCCCACCGGAGGTGGGCAGGGTTCGGGCGGGCCTGCGAACCCGTTCGGCTTCGGGCCGGGCGCGGGCGGGGACAACCCGTTCGCGGCGATGTTCGGCACGATGAACCCCAACGACCTGGGTGCGGCCTTCCAGCAGCTCGGCCAGATGCTGAGCTATGAGGGCGGTCCCGTCAACTGGGACATGGCCAAGCAGATCGCACGCCAGACGGTCTCGCAGGGCACGCCGGACGGCACCAAGGACGCGAGCGTCGGCCCGTCCGAGCGGTCCGCGGTCGACGAGGCGCTGCGGCTGGCCGACCTCTGGCTGGACGGCGTGACCTCGCTGCCCTCCGGTTCGGTCTCGACCGTGGCGTGGAGCCGTGCGGAGTGGGTCGAGGCGTCCCTGCCCGCCTGGCAGAAGCTGGTCGACCCGGTGGCCGAGCGGGTCGGTCTGGCCATGGGCGATGTGCTGCCCGAGGAGATGCAGGCGATGGCGGGTCCGCTGATCGGCATGATGCGGTCGATGGGCGGCGCGATGTTCGGCCAGCAGATCGGGCAGGCCGTCGGTGTGCTGGCCGGTGAGGTGGTCGGCTCGACCGACATCGGGCTGCCGCTGGGCCCGGCGGGCAAGGCCGCGCTCCTTCCGCTGAACGTCGAGAGGTTCGGCAAGGACCTCAGCGTGCCGCAGGAGGAGGTACGGCTGTATCTCGCCCTGCGCGAGGCCGCCCACCAGCGGCTCTTCGCCCACGTTCCGTGGCTGCGCTCGCATCTGTTCGGTGCCGTCGAGGGGTATGCGCGCGGCATCAAGGTCGACACCAGCAAGCTGGAGGACGTGGTCGGTCAGTTCGACCCGTCGCAGCCCGAGCAGTTGCAGGACGCCCTTCAGCAGGGCATGTTCCAGCCGGAGGACACCCCGGAGCAGAAGGCCGCCCTGGCCCGGCTGGAGACGGCGCTCGCACTGGTCGAGGGCTGGGTGGACGCGGTGGTGCACGAGGCCGCGAAGTCCCGTCTGACCTCGGCCGACGCGCTGCGCGAGACCATGCGCAGGCGCCGTGCCTCCGGTGGTCCGGCCGAGCAGACGTTCGCCACGCTCATCGGTCTCCAGCTGCGTCCCCGGCGGCTGCGTGACGCCTCGCGCCTGTGGGCGTCGCTCACGGACGCCCGCGGTCTCGACGGCCGCGACGCCCTGTGGGAGCACCCCGACATGCTGCCGACCGCCCAGGACCTGGACGATCCGGACGGCTTTGTGCACCACGAGCAGCTGGACTTCTCCGAGCTGGACAAGATGCTCGGCGAGGCCGCGAAGGGTCCGCGGAAGCCCGAGGCCGGAGCGGACGACGCGGGCTCCGGAGGAACCGGAGAAACCGACCGGAAGAGCGACGGCAAGGGCGACACCGACCAGTGAGCCTGTACGACGACGCCGTTCTCGTACTGAAGGGGTACGAGAACCCGGTGGACCCGGCCCAGGAGGAGCTGCGCCAGGTCTATCTGGATCATCTGGCCCGGCATTCCGAGGGCATGTGGAAGGCCTGCGAGGCCGGACATCTGACGGCCAGCGCACTGGTCATCGATCCGGAGCGCGGCCGGGTCCTGCTCACCCTGCACCGCAAGCTGCGGATGTGGCTGCAGATGGGCGGCCACTGCGAACCGCAGGACGGCACGCTGGCCGCCGCGGCCCTGCGTGAGGCCACCGAGGAGTCCGGCATCAGCGGTCTGACCCTGCTCGCGGGCGGACCGGTGACGCTGGACCGCCACCGGATCCCCGCGCCCTGCCACTGGCATCTGGATGTGCAGTACGCAGCGCTGGCCCCGTCGGGTGCGACGGAGCAGATCAGCGACGAATCGCTGGACCTGCGTTGGTTCGCGTACGACGAGGTCGCGGCGGTGGCCGACACCTCGGTCGTACGGCTGATGACGCGCGCCCGCGCCGCACTGGAGCAGCGCCGGTAGGACGGACATACGGCACGGGTCACACGGGTGAGGGGCGGTCCCTGGGGGACCGCCCCTCACCCGTGTGACCCGTGCCGGTGCTCGGCCGCTCAGTTCCAGGCGTTGTTCTGGTTCTGGCCGTGGGCGCCGTGCTGGCCCATGCCGTACTGGGCCCGGACGCCCTGGCCGATCTCGTGGCCCTGCGGGGGCAGCACCTCGCTCGGCTGGACCAGGGCGAAGCCCTGGCCGAGGAAGCTGAGCTCCCAGCCCTCGCCGGTGTTGCCACTCCGCCGCCAGATGCCCGAGGAGTGCGTCTGGGCCTGCATCTGCACGCGCAGCGAGCTGGACCAGGCGACGATCGCGTCGGCGTCGACGTTGACGTACTTGTCCGGCGTGACCTGCATCATCAGCGGCCGGCCCGAGGTCATCAGGGCGACCTTGCCCGTGCCGGAGATGTTGAGCTGGTACTTGCCGGTGCCGGAGATGCCGTACTGGCTGTCCACCGCGATGACCTCAGTGTGCAGCGAGGAGTCGAGGGCCAGGACGTAGGCGCTGTCCACCGTGATGCCGTCGTGGTCGACGTCCACGACATGGATGTACTGAGCGAGGTTGGCGAGGTAGACGGTGCCCTGCCCGGAGCAGCGCATCAGCTCCAGTCCCTCGCCGGTGCTCGCGCGGGCGCGGGACTGCCCGTGCGACTGGTACTCGCCGTCGAACTCCATCAGCCCCTGGTAGGCGACCATGGCGCCCTTGCGGGCGAGGACATCGTCCCGGCCGGTCAGTGAGACCCGCAGGAGCTGTGGGTTCTGGACGGTGTACCGGTCCTGGGACTGCTGTTCCGTGTAGCTGAAAAGCGAACTCTGCATGGTGTGTTCTCCCTCCCCCTCAGTTCCGGATCCGCAGGCGGTCGGTACTGTCCTCGCTCGGCTGTACGACGACGATGCCCTCGCCGGAGAAAGCCATCTGGTACGCCTCGCCGCTGCCCCGCCCGATGAGGGAGGAGGCCTTGAAGCTGCGCTTGCCCTTCACCTTGAGGTTCGGGGACCACGCCACGAGGGCGTCCGGGTCGACGTAGGTCTCGTCCTCGCCGCGTCCGCAGTCGACGACGATCGGTGTGCCGCGCGAGGTGATGGCGACCCAGCCGGTGCCCGAGATGCAGACGTTCCACAGTCCTTGACCGGCGAACTTGGCGAGGCCCTTGACCCGCTCCACGCCCCAGGTGAGATGGCTGTCGAAGGCGAGGACGTTGGTGCCGTTGACCGAGAGGGAGTCGTTGTTGAGGTTGACGACGACCACATCGGCGCCGTAGTCCGCGAGGTAGAGCAGTCCGTCGCCGGAGCACTTCATGACCGGTGCACTCTCGCCGGTGATCCACTGGGAGGCGATCTGGCGGACGGCCGGCGGGTTGGGTTCGTACTGGATGAAACCCTCGTACGCGACCATCGAGCCGGTGCGTGCGTAGAGGTCCTGGCCGGTGGCCATGGCGACCTTGAGCATCGTATGGCCGTGGTTCTCCATACGGGCTGTGACAGGGGTCGGGGCGTAGCCCGCGAGTTGCTGGTTCATGACGGGCTCCCTCAGACCTCGTAGGGCTGGACGACGATGAAGTTGCCGGGGGCGCCCCGGAACTGAAGGTTCACGGTCTCCCCGCTGTGTCCCGGGTACGCGTTGCGACGCAGCCGGACCTGGCTGGAGATGATCACCTGGGACGCGGACGACCAGGCGACGACGGCGTTGCAGTCGGCGAAGGTGGTCGGGGTGACGGGCAGGACGACAGGGATACCGTGGGTCTTGACGACGACCGTGCCGGTGCCCTGGAACTGCATGGTGAACAGGGCGCCACCGGGAATGCCGTGGCCCTCGATCCTGCGGACCTCGTGCTGCAGCGACTCGTCGAACGCGAGGACATTCTCCGCAGAGACGCAGATGCCGTCGCCCTGCAGCTCGATGGCGTGCAGATGGGAGCCGTCCTCGGCGAGGAAGACCTGCCCGCGGCCGGTGCAGCGCATCAGCTGCATTTCCTGGCCGGTCGCGTTGCCGACGATGCGGCCCGCGAACCCGGCGCCCTTGTAGCTGAAGTCGACCTTGCCCTGGTACATCACCATGCTGCCTTGCCGGGCGAGCACGGGCATTCCGCCCATGGTGAGGTCGACCCGCATGAGCTGCTGGTTCTGCGGGGTCCAACGCTGGCCGGTGGCCGTCTCCTTGTACGGCTGGAGCGCGGCCTGAAGCCCGGCGCCGGCCTGCGGCATGCCTTGCGGCACGCCCTGGGGCATTCCTGGCGACTGCATGCCGGGGGGTTGCATGCCGGGCGGCTGCTGGCCGTACGGCGCAGGAGCCTGCTGGCCGTACGGAGCGGCGGGCGCGGGCTGCTGCCCGGGAATCTGCCCGAACTGCGGCTGCTGGGGCGGCTGGCCCGGCTGCCCGTACGGGGCCGGGGCGGGGGCGGGTGGCGGCGCCATGCCGCCGTGCGGTGCCATCGGGGCCGCTATCGTCGGCGCGGCATGCATCTGCTGTTGGACGGGTGCCGGGGCGGGCGGAGCGCCGAAGGACGGGGCGGGCTGCGGCGCTTGGGGAGCCTGTGGTGCGGCCGGGGCGCCGAAGGACGGGGCGGGTGCCGGGGCGGACGGCGGGGCGAACGACGGGGCGGCCGCCTGCGGCTGAGGTGCGGCGGGCGTCTCCTCGGCGACCTCGCCGCCGAAGTTCTTCAGCAGCGCTTCGAGGCCACCGTCGAAGCCCTGCCCTACGGCGGCGAACCGCCAGACGTCCTTCAGGTAGAAGTCGCCCAGCATCACCGCACGCTCGGTGGTGAACTCCGAACCGGTGAAGGCGTACCTGACGACCTCCTCACCTCCCGCGACGATCCGGATGTAGCCGGGGCCGACCTGGGACATCTGCCCGGCACCGTCGACCGTCGCGGTGAACGACAGCTTGTGGATGTTCGCCGGAATGCGGTCCAGGGTGACGCGGAACGACTCGGTGTCACCGGCCTGGGCGCCGAGGAGCTGAATGGACTCCTCGGGCGATTTAGGCTGATTGAAGAAGATGAAATACCGGTCGTCGGAGAGCTGCTCATTGGCATCGAGGCCGAAGCAGCTGATGTCAAAGGTCAGTCCCGGGCCGGCGATCTGCACACCTACGTACAGATCCGTCCCCGGTGTGAGATCGCTGATCTTGGCCTTGTGGCCGCGCTGGAATTCCCTGGCCATGCGTAACGACCGTCCCCCATCCCGAAGGTGAATGCGTCGCGTCAGGCTAACCGCAAACTCCGACGCCGGGCTAAGCCGGTACACACCCGGTACAGAATCGCCGAACGTCACTCACCGCGTGCGGCGGGCAGATGCGGCAGCCGGTCGGCCGCCACCACGCCCTCCAGATAGCCACGGGCCCGCTCCGTGCGGGGATACGCCTCCAGCAGCTGCCAGAAGTCCGGACCGTGGCCGGGGACGAGCAGATGGGCCAGCTCATGGACCAGTACGTAGTCGACGACGTACTCGGGCATGCCCTGCAGCCGGTGCGACAGCCGGATGCTGCCCTCCGCCGGGGTGCAGGACCCCCATCGGGTGTTCTGATTGGTCACCCACCGCACGGAAGCGGGTCTGGCCCGGCCCTCGAAATACTGGGCGGACAACCGCTCGGCCCGCTCGGTCAGTTCGCTGTCGCCGAGGATGCGCTTGCTCTCCTGGGCCGCGAGCTTGTCGAGCATCACGCTCACCCAGCGCCGCTCCTCGGCCTGCGACATCCGGGCGGGGATGAGCACGATGGTGCGGTCCCCCTCCCGGTACGCGGAGACCGTCCTGCTGCGGCGGGTGCTCCTGCGGACCTCGACCGCGCTCGTCGCCGGGGCGCGGGGCGGACGGTCCGCCGCGCTGCGCTGATGGGTTCCGGCACTGCGCGCGGGGGTCTCCCCGGCGAATCCGGGTGACGGGTCGGCGGGCACGCCATGACGTTACCCGTTGTCAGTGGGGGAAGTCCCGACTCCGGGACGGTTCGCGTGTGATCCGCTCCACGGCATGCACCATTTGAACGACTAATACCCCGCACCTGTGGACAACTTTCCGCACACTTCGCCGCCGGGCTGCATTCTGACAACGGATCTCGCGGAGATCCGGGCCACAGCCCACGCACAGAGATCATGGAACACAGACCGGGGGAAGCCGTGTATCCGATGTTGAAGCCCGCACTGCGCCGCGCATGGCGCGGCCGGGGCACCGTGCAATTCGGGGTGACCCGCGCTCATGCGGTGAAGCTCGGTCCGATGGATATCGCCACGGGCTGCTTTCTGGAACTGCTCGACGGTACGCGCGGTCTGCCGCTGCTGCGCGAAGAAGCCCGGGCCATGGATCTGTCGGACCATCAAGTGGAGACCCTGGTGCGCAGATTGAGAGACGCGGGCCTGATCGACGATGTGCGGATGGCCGGCCCGGAGACCGATGCGTTACGGAACCGGCCCGATGCCCTGGAGCGGTACCGCCCTGATCTGGCCTCGCTCTCCGTCGTCCATCCCGAGCCGGGTGGCGGGATGCGGCGGCTGGCGGCGCGTCGGGCGATGCGGGTCCAGGTGCGGGGTGCCGGCCGGGTCGGTGCCGCGGTCGCGGCGGTGCTGTCCGGGTCCGGAGTGGGCCGGGTGGAGGTTCTGGACGGCGGGTGCACCGAGCCGTGGGACGTCTCGCCCTGTGGGCTTCCACCGGCAGCCGTCGGGGAGCGCAGGGCCACCGCGGCCCGGCAGTTGGTGCGCAGATCCGCCGCCGGTCCGTCCCCCCGGGCGGCGGAGACGGCGGATGCCTCGGCGGGCGGCGAGCCGGGGCTGTCACTGATCGTGGTCGCCCCTCGTGACGGTCTCTCGGCGTACGCCCCCGACCCGCGGTCTGCGGAACCGTGGATCGCTTCGGGGACTCCCCACCTCTACGCCGGAGTGATGGAGGCGACGGGAGTGGTCGGGCCCCTGGTCCTGCCCGGGGGCACGGCGTGCGCGGGGTGTCTGGCGCTGGTACGTGCGGAACGGGATGAGCAGTGGCCGAGGATGCTCTCGCAGTGGCAGTCCGGTCGGCGCATCGCCGCACAGGCCTGCGATTTGGGGCTGGCGACGGCGGTGGCCGGTCTGGCGGCCGCTCACGCGCTGTCCTTTCTGGACGGGGAACTGCCCGCCAGTACGGGAACCCGCTGGGAGGCCGCGCTGCCACTGCTGGACTGGCGCTCCGAACGGATCGGCGCGCATCCCGGCTGTTGCTGCGGAGCGGCTGGGCACACTGAGGGGGAGCGCACCTCCGGGGCCGACGCGGTACACGACACAATGGCCGGGTAACCGCCGCACGCGGTACGGCACTCTGGGATTTGGAGGGGCTCATGTCTGATCTACCCCGGAAAGCGGTCACCCGCACCGCCAAGCTGGCCGCCCTGCCACTGGGCTTCGCCGGTCGCGCCACGTGGGGGCTGAGCAAGCGGATCGGCGGGAAGTCGGCGGAGTTGGTGGCCCGGGAGGTTCAGCAGCGCACCGCGGATCAGCTCTTCAAGGTCCTGGGTGAGTTGAAGGGCGGGGCGATGAAGCTGGGTCAGGCCCTGTCCGTCTTCGAGTCGGCGCTGCCCGAGGAGGTCGCAGGGCCGTACCGGGCGGCGCTCACCAAACTGCAGGAGGCCGCGCCTCCCCTGCCCAGTGGCACGGTGCACGCGGTACTGGCGGAGCGGCTCGGCGAGAACTGGCGGGAGCTGTTCCTCACCTTCGAGGACAAGCCGTCGGCCGCCGCCTCGATCGGTCAGGTGCACCGTGCGGTGTGGCACGACGGGCGGGACGTCGCGGTGAAAGTGCAGTATCCGGGCGCCGGAGAGGCCTTGCTCTCGGATCTGACCCAGCTCAGCAGGTTCGCCCGGCTGCTCGGCCCGTTGATCCCCGGAATGGACATCAAACCGCTCATCACAGAGCTGCGTGACCGGGTCTCGGAGGAGCTGGACTACGAACAGGAGGCGCGGTCGCAGCGGCACCATGCCGAGGAGTTCGCGGCCGATCCGGATGTCGTGATCCCCGGTGTGGTGCACCAGTCCGACCAGGTGCTGGTGACGGAGTGGATGGACGGCGTTCCACTTGCCGACGTGATCGCCGAGGGAACCCCGGAACAGCGCGATCGGGCCGGTCAGTTGCTGGCGCGTTTCCTCTTCTCCGGGCCGGCGCGCACCGGGCTGCTGCACGCGGACCCCCATCCGGGCAACTTCCGGCTGCTGCCCCCGGACGACGGGACGAGCGAAGCGGGTGAGACGGACGAGACGGGCGGGTCCGGACAGTGGCGGCTCGGGGTGCTGGACTTCGGCACGGTCGACCGGCTGCCGGGTGGTCTGCCGCAGACCATCGGGGAATCCTTGCGGCTGGCTCTGACGGGTGACGCGGAGGCGGTGTACGAGCTGTTGCGCGAGGAAGGGTTCGTCAAGGACTCGATCGATCTCGACCCGGATGCGGTGCTCGACTATCTCCTCCCGATCATCGAACCGGCGCGGGTGGAGGAGTTCACTTTCACCCGGAGCTGGATGCGCAATCAGGCGGCGCGGATCGCTGATCCCCGCTCGCCCGCTCATCAGCTGGGCAAGCAGCTGAATCTGCCACCCGCCTATCTGCTGATACACCGGGTGACGCTGAGCACGATCGGGGTGCTGTGCCAGCTCGGCGCGACGGCACGGCTGCGCGACGAACTCGAATCCTGGGTGCCGGGGTTCCTGCCGGAGGGTGAGCAGGAGGTCGTGGTGGAGGAGTTGGCGGGCGACGCCCCCGGCGCATAGGGCAGCCGGTCTCCGGCCCTGTCACCGGGCCCGGACCGTCACGCCCCGGGCTTCACCACCACAGGCGTCACAACCCCGGGTTCCACACCTGGGGCGTCACCACCGGGCGTCGCGCCTCGGCTTCACCACCAGGCGGAGTCGAGGCGGCTCTCGATCGCCCTGATATGGGTGCGGGAGCACTTTTCGCAGAAGTACCGGTGTCTGCCGTTCTCGACGGAGCAGACCCAGGTCGGCGGTGCGGTCTCGCTGCCGACGGAGGTTCCGCACTGGGCACACGTCATCACTGTGGTGTCCCTCTGCGCGGGTTGCTGCATACGGTGATGAGTCTCCTCGTCCACGATGTGACGATAACTCCGCCACCGCCGTGGCGCGCGGCACCACACAGCACGACCGCGGGGCCGGTCCGTTCGGACCGGCCCCGCGGAAGGGGTACTGACTACGGGTACTGATTGCTGCCTGGCAGAGCGGCTGCCCGGCAGCGAGTGCTGCTGGTGTCCTGCCTGATCCGGACGAGAGGCCCTAGTGCATGACCGCCATGGCCAGCGCACGGCGGGCGCGCATCGAGGCGCGCTCGGCCCGGCGCTGCATCCGGCGCGCGGTGACCAGGCGCATGGCCTGGCGTTGCGTGTCGGCTTCCCTCAGGCGGTCGTGCATATGCGCACGAGCCAGGGCTTCTGGGATGAGTTGCATCTCGCGGGTCCTGTTCTGACGCGAGTCGTTCGCGCCGATGATCGTGACGTTCGGTGTTGCGGAGCCGACGGGCTCATTCGTGGGGACGGACATTGGTGCCTGATTTCGGGGATCGTGGGTGTGGGGACGGTCGATGGTTCCGATGCGCTTCATGGGTTTGGGGGCCGCGGCCCCCAGTCCGGCGATCACGCCGCGACCGGGTTCTTGCGCGGACGCCCACGCGGCCGCTTGCGAGCGACGACGACGCCCTGGATGAAGAGCTCACCGCCCCAGACGCCCCACGGCTCGCGACGCTCCTTGGCGCCGGCGAGGCAGGCCTCGACGAGCGGGCAGGTGCGGCAGAGGGACTTGGCGTACTCGACATCGGCCGGCGACTCGGCGAAGAAGACCTCCGGGTCGTAGGAGCGGCAGGGGACGGGCACGCCGAGGTTCTCGATGGCGTCGTCGAGCGCGGTGAGCGCGGTGAGGGGGATCAAGGTGGAGTCCTCCGTGAGGCCGGGCGGCGGGATCGTGTCGGAAGTCGGTACGGACGGGGCGTGCGCTTCGAGTTGCACGGTGGGTGGTGTCCTCGTCTGGTCGTTCCGGCCTGTTGGCCGGGGGGCGGCTGGTACCGGGTGCTGCTTGTCCCGAGGCCCCTTCGCGTTGTCTCGTCCGTTCGGGCAAAACAAAAGGGCCGCGGATCCCGAGTGGGGTTCCGCGGCCCTGAAGGCGCCGGCCTGATGGTAAATCAGGCTGGATCACTCCAGGGTTCAGGCCCACGGAAGGCCCACATCGTGTGGTGGTGCGTCATCTGCTTCTGGGCGCCGGATTCCGCTCCCGCACCGACGGCGGCAAAGGCATAGGCCTGGGCCTGTCCCTTCGCTACTGCTGCTGCCGGTGCCTGGGTCGGTCGCTCATTGCGCTCCCGCACGGGGAGGCTCACCAGGGACAGCGGGCTGGCGGCGGAGATGCCGGACAGACCGGTGCCACGGAGCGAGACCTCGGAAGAGCAGACGAGACCGAGCGAGCAGGCGGAGGCGACCGAAAGATCGGTCATTTTGTCGGTCATGATGATGCTGATCACTTCAATCGCCTCCTCTCGGCGTATCGGGGGGACCGGCGGGCCGGTCCTACGTATTCGGATAAGTACAGCACAGGGCGAGGGCTTCAGAGAAGTCGCTGTTCCCGTGGTTAAGAACCTATGGTGATGACTGGGGCAGGCGCAAACTATTTTTTCGACGAGTTTTTCTCACACCTCGTCAACGACGCCTTCGAGTCCTTCCTCCACCACCCCACCTGCGCAAATGGCGAGTACCGCGGTCCCGAACCGGTCCAGCTTCCGCGCGCCGACTCCGGAGATCACGGCCAGCTCTCCCGCGCTGTCCGGCACCGCCTCCGCGATCGCCATCAGCGTCTTGTCCGTGAAGACGCAGTACGCGGGCTGGCCGATCTCCTTCGCCCGGACCGCCCGCCAGTCGCGCAGCCGCTCGTACAGCGCCTCATCCATGTCGGAGGGGCAGTCGTCGCAGCGCATCAGCTTCATCTCGCCCGCATCGGTGAGGGTCTTGCCGCAGACCCGGCACCGGGCAGGGCCGCGGCGGCCACGCCTGGCGACCGGTCCGGGGCCCCGCTCGATCCCGCCGCCGCTCGCCGCGCTGCGCGTGCCGAGGGCTGCCGAGCCGGGGCGCAGCCCGTTCAGGAACCGGCTCGGGCGGCGTCCGGCACGGCCGCCGGGTGAGCGGGACAGCGACCACGACAACGAGAGGTGCAGGCGTGCCCGGGTGACGCCGACGTACAGCAGTCGGCGCTCCTCCTCGATCTGTTCGTCGGTCTTGGCGTAGGTGATCGGCATCATGCCCTCGGTCAGCCCGACCAGGAACACGGCGTCCCACTCCAGGCCCTTCGCCGAGTGCAGCGAGGCGAGGGTGACCCCCTGGACGGTGGGGGCGTGCTGGGCGGCGGCCCGCTCGTCGAGCTCCGCCACCAGGTCGGAGAGCGTCGCGCCCGGCTTGGCCTGTTCGAAGTCCTCGGCGAGCCGGACCAGAGCGGCGAGGGACTCCCAGCGGTCGCGCACCGCTCCGGAGCCCGCGGGCGGCTCCGTGGTCCAGCCCTTGGTGGAGAGCACCGCCCGCACCTCCGCCGGCAGCCCCTCCGCGTCGTCGAGCAGGGAGTCGTTGCCCCCCGCGCGGGCCGCGCCGCGCAGCGCGACGCCCGCCTCCCGTACCTCCGCCCGTTCGAAGAAGCGCTCGGCGCCCCGCAGCTGGTAGGGCACGCCCGCGTCGGCCAGGGCCTGTTCGTAGACCTCGGACTGGGAGTTGACCCGGTAGAGCACGGCGATCTCGCCGGCCGGGACGCCCGCGGCGATCAGATCGCGGATGCGACGGGCGGTGCCCTCGGCCTCCGCAGGCTCGTCCGCGTACTCCGTATAGGCGGGCTCGGGGCCGGGCTCGCGCTGCGAGACCAGTTCGAGCCGGTGCTCGGCGGCGCGGCCGCGGGCCTGGCCGAGCAGCCCGTTGGCCAGATGGACGACCTGGGGGGTGGAGCGGTAGTCCCGGACCAGCTTGACCACCGTCGCATCGGGGTGGCGGGTACGGAAATTCAGCAGGTGGTCGGGGGTTGCTCCGGTGAAGGAGTAGATCGTCTGGCTGGCGTCACCGACGACGCACAGGGTGTCCCGGTCACCGAGCCAGAGGTCCAGCAGCCGCTGCTGGAGCGGGCTGACGTCCTGGTACTCGTCGACGACGAAGTGCTGGTATTGGCGGCGGACATGGTCGGCGATGTCGTGGCGGTCCTGAAGGATGGCGACGGTGAGAAGCAGCACATCCTCGAAATCGATCACCGAGCGGTCGCGCTTCAGCTGCTCGTACATCGCGTAGATCTGGGAGATCTCGGCAGGGTCGCGTGGGGCGTCGCGCTGGGTCTTGGCGACCACGGCCGGATAGTCGGCGGGCACGGTCTGGGTGACCTTGGACCACTCGATCTCGCTGGTGACATCGCGCAGCTCATTGCGGTCGAGGCGGATGCGGCAGCGGGCCGCGGCCTCGGCGACCAGCTGGACCTTGCGCTCCAGCAGCCGCGGCAGGTCACCGCCGACCGCCTTCGGCCAGAAGTACTGGAGCTGACGCAGGGCGGCGGAGTGGAACGTCCGTGCCTGCGCCCCGCCCGCGCCGAGCTGGCGCAGCCGTCCTCGCATCTCGCCCGCGGCCCGGTTGGTGAAGGTGACGGCGAGCACGCTCGTCGGCTGGAGTATTCCGGCACGCACCCCGTAGGCGATGCGGTGCGTGATCGCACGCGTCTTGCCCGTACCGGCTCCGGCCAGCACACACACCGGGCCGTGCAGGGCCGTGGCGACCTCGCGCTGCTCGGGGTCCAGGCCGTCGAGCACGGCGTCCGCCGACTCGGGGACCTGCGGGAAGAGGGAGGAATGCGTTGCTGCTGTCACCCCGCCATGCTGCCAGGTCGGATGAGGCCGGTGCGGAGGTTGTCCACAGGGGGGCCGTACCGGTCGTACTAATGCGGGGGTGGCGGCGGGAATGGTAGTTGCTTCACGTACGTTCCCTTTCCGTGCGGTCACGCACTTTCCAGCTTCTCCGCGTGCCGGATGAGACGGATGAGACAGACGCGTCCGAGTGGACAGACGAGTCCGAGGACGGGTCCGAGAAGACTGACGAGACAGAGGAGCGCGAAGACATGCCGGGCACTGTGACGATGTACAGCACCACGTGGTGCGGCTACTGCCGTCGGCTCAAGAGCCAGATGGAGCGCGAGGGCATCGCGTACAACGAGATCAACATCGAGCAGGACCCGGAGTCCGCAGCCTTCGTCGAGAAGGCCAACGGGGGCAACCAGACCGTTCCCACCGTCCTGGTGGTCGGCTCCACGGGTGTCGAGGCCGTCATGACGAACCCCTCGCTGGCCCAGGTGAAGCAGGCGCTCGCCGCCTGACAGTGAGGATGTACGTGAGCGTTCCCCGGCGAGGTCTGACCCACCGCCTGACTGACTCAGGGTCCTCAACGGGATCTGTCGGCCCT